>JADZBY010000089.1 GCA_020851855.1 Anaerolineae bacterium | reverse complement strand
GCTTCCACGTCCGTGAAACGCACGTGTTGGTCGCGGCGGGGCGCTCGTTCAACGGCGGCGACCGCCAGATTCCGCTGGGCCGGCTGACGGGCATCACGAACATCGCCGTGGCGGAAGGCGGGCGGCCTTACCAGGTCGTCAACCGTTCCACGGCGGGCTGCCGCGATCTGGGGATCGCCTGTCTGAGCATCAACGACCGGAACGAGCAGGTCATCTACTACAATTTCTTCCAGCAGGCGCAACGTGGCCAGGAACGCACCGTGACCATCGACTACGACGTGTCCGGCGCGCTGCGCAGCTATCCCGGCGGCGACCAGCTTTTCTGGGTCGCGCTCGTGGCGGACCGCCCGGCAGAGATTCTCGCCTCGCAGATCACCGTGACGATGCCCGCCGGGCTGGCCATTGACCAGTTCACCAGCTACCCGGACAACTGGAACGTGACGCGGGCCGACAACGTGCTGACTTTCACCTCGCCGGGCGTGATCCCGGTCGGGCAGGAAGTCGAAGTGCGCGTGCAGTACCCGCACAACCCGCAGATGGCCGCGCCCGGCTGGCAGGCGGGCTTTGACCGCGACGTGGCGCTGATGCCCATCCTGACGCTGGCGGGCCTCGTCGTGGGACTCTTGATCGCCATCGGCGGCACGGTCTGGACGCTGGCCAAGCTGGCGAGCTTCCGGCGCGACATCCAGCCGCCCGTCGTGCCCGAATACCTGAGCGAGCCGCCGTCCGACCTGCCGCCGGGCGTGGCCGGCACGCTCATCGACGGCAGCGCCGATACGAAAGACGTGATGGCCACCCTGCTCGACCTGTCGCGGCGCGGCTACATCACCATCGAGCAGGTGGACGAGCCGGGGATTTTCGGGAAGAAGGCCGATTTCACCTTCCACCGGGGCGACGCCGCCGGGAAGCTCTACACGCACGAGAACACGATGATGGGCGGCTTGTTCAAGTGGTCGAAGGTCGAAGTTGACCTGGATGACCTGAAGAACAAGTTTTACACCACCGTCAACAAGATGAAGTCGCAATTGAACGCCGAGATGGTGAACCTCGGATTCTACCGGCGCGGCCCGTCCGACATCTTCATGCGCTGGCTGATGGGCGGCATCGCGCTGATCGTGCTCGGCGGCATGGGCGGCGCGGCCATCCTGAGCGGCAAGGACATCCCGAACCTGCTCGGCCCGCTGCTCTTCGTCTTTGGCGGACTCGGTTTCCTGGGCGCGGTGTGGGCGGTTTTCGCGCGGGCGATGGTCACACGCACCGCCGCCGGGCAGCTTGAGTACGTCAAGTGGCGCGCTTTCAAGAACTACCTGGACGACATCGAGCGCTATACGCAGCTGGGCGAGGCCAGAGACCAGTTCGAGAAGTATATCGGCTACGCGGTCGCCTTTGGGCTGGAAAGGGAATGGCTGCGCAAATTCGCGCCGGTGCTCACCTCGATGCCGACGTGGTATCACTACGCGCCGAGCTACGGGCGCTGGGGCAGCCGGGGCGCGTCCTGGGAAGGCGGCGGCGGCAGGCTGGGCGACCTGACCGGCGGCAGCGGCGGCGGCCTGAACCAGATGAGCGGCAACCTGACGCAAGGGCTGGCGGCGATGAGCGGCGGCCTGACCTCGCTCTTGAACACGGCCAGCGCCGTGATGACCAGCCAGCCGAGCAGCAAATCGGGCGGCGGCTTCAGCGGCGGCGGCGGCGGGGGCGGCGGTTCGGGCGGCGGCAGCGCGGGCTTCCACTGAGGCGCGGACGTGGTGGTATGCACAGAAGGACTATCGCATGAATCGATTGCTCGGCATCATCCTGATCGTGGTCGGCGTCGTGCTGGGGTTGGTCGCCGCCGCGTGGTTGTTCACCAACCCGGACCTCGTGACGCCCGCGCGCATCCTGGGGCTGGGAATCGCGCTGCTGGTGCTGGTCGCCCCGTTTGTCGGCGGCGGCGTCTACGTGCTGGCGCAGGGCATGGGCGACGCGAAAAAGGCGGCGGAAGCGAGCCAGCAGCGCAAATTGCTCAATGTGGTCCAGAGCCGCGGCCAGATCAAGCTGGATGACGCCGCGCTGGAACTGCAAGTGCCCAAAGACCGGCTGCGCGACATGGTGCATAGCCTGGTCGGGCTGGGCGTTTTCAGCGGATACATCAACTGGGACGAGGGCACGCTCTATTCGAAGGATGCCAGCGCGCTGCGAGAGCTGAGGACGTGCCCGAACTGCGGCGGTGAGATCACGCTGAGCGGTAAGGGCGTGGCGCGCTGCCGGTTCTGCGGCACGGAGTTTTTCCTGTCCTGAGCGCTGAGCCTCACCCCCGACCACTACCCATGACTGCCACCCCGGGGGGGGGAGTTCGCCGGCCCTGCCGCCGCGTCATTCTCCATCTCTACGCGGTGCTCCGCGTGGAGAGGGGGCCAGGGGGGTGAGGCTCCGGATTCCCCCCACTTTCCCCCCAGCCTGGGAGATGACTTCCACCCACCCATTCAGCTACCGTGTGATCCATGGCCTACCGGTCAGGAGAGGCCCAGGCGCAGACGGTGCGGGAGGTGGGGAATGCGACCAACAAGTTATGACCAGCGGCAGATCGATGACGAATATTGTAAGGACCGGGTGCGGGAAGCGGAGATGGCGCGGTTGGCGCTCGAAGCCGCTGAGCCTCACGAGCCGCGCCGGACGGCCCAGAGCGCGTGGGTGATGCGCTTCGCTTCGGCGTCACAGCATGTGCTCGTCCCCTCTGCGAAGATGCTCAGGCGGGCGTGGAAGGCGGGCCGGGAAGATGTGCGGCGACTGATCTACTGGGCCACGCACCGACCGCGCCACACGTAACGCCCCGCGAATATTGCCGTTCGGCGTGGCGCACGGCGCAATGGAGCGCACACCGCAACGAGAAGTGGGTCGTCAGAGTGACGACCCGCTTCCCTTTCGAACCTCGAAAACTACGGACGCCGGGGGTATAGTGCGACAACCAGGTGAGGCTTCAGGGCCGTTTCCCCACCCCCCCATGAAGAGTGAGGGGCTTTTCAGAGCCGGTTTTCCCTTTCCCCTCTGCACGGGGGGAAAGGCAGGGTGAGGGGGTGTCCTTTCCCAGTTGTGGTGTACTCTCTTCCGCTTGCTGGCGCTC
>JADZBY010000088.1 GCA_020851855.1 Anaerolineae bacterium | reverse complement strand
TGGCCTGGATCGCGGTGAGTTTCCTGCTGATCATGGCCCCGCTGTTCAACGGGCGACCGGCGGATTATGCGCGGGCGCTTCAGGTCGCGGTGTGGGCCTCATTGCCCTTTGCCGTGATGGCTGTGTTGCGGCTGATCTACGTCGCGGCGGGCGGCGAGCCGGGCAAACCGGGCATTTCCGGCCTGCTGGGAGACTGGAAAGGCTACGCGGACCTGCCCGTCTTCGCGCAAAGCCTGCTGCTCTCGCTCACGGAGCATCTGACGCTGTTCTGGCTGTGGAATCTGTTCCTGATCGGCCTGGGCGCGCGGCTGGCGCTGGGCGGAAGGCGCTGGATCGCGGCTACCATCGTCATCCTGTGGGCCGTGCTGCTCGTGGTGACGCCGGTCGCGCTGGGGGTCACACGCGCGCCGGAGCCGGGGCAGCCGGGCGAGGTCCTGTTGCCCGAAGGGCCATCCGGCGGCCCGTCGGATGCGCCGCCCCTGGAAGGTCAGGACGGGCTACCGGGCGGCGCGCCGGTGCAACCACGAGGCAATTTACTGCAACCGCGACCGGGTGGCTCTGGCGGTGTGAACATCGACGTCGCGCCGGGGAATTGAGGGCGAGATGAACGGCAGCGCCTCCAATGGCCAGTCTAACGGGCGACCGGACGGCCATTACATCGCCACGCACCGGCTGAACAAGGTGTTCCAGCTTGGCGAGCAGCACATCCGCCCGCTGAACGACGTGACGCTGAGCATCGACCGCGGCCAGTTCACCGCGATCATGGGGCCGAGCGGATCGGGCAAGAGCACGCTGCTGTACCTGCTCGGCGGGCTGGACAAGCCGACGAGCGGCGCGCTTGTGGTGGCCGGGCAGCGTATTGACCAGATGAGCAGCGAAGAGCTGGCCATGTTCCGGCAGCGCACGGTCGGTTTCGTTTTCCAGCAGTTCTTTTTGGTCCCGACCATGACGGCGCTGGAAAACGTGGCGCTGCCGGGCATCTTCGCCGGGATTCCCCGCGACGAGCGCGAAAACCGGGCGGCGCGCATCCTGACCATGCTCGGCATGGGCGACCGGCTGGAAAACCGGCCCAGCCAGCTCTCCGGCGGGCAGATGCAGCGCGTGGCCATCGGGCGGGCGCTGTTCAACAACCCGCCGATCATCATGGCCGACGAGCCGACCGGCCAGCTTGACAGCAAAACCGGCACGCTGGTGATCGAGATGCTCAAGGCGCTCGTCGTCCAGCGCGGCAAGACGGTGATTTTCGTGACCCATGAGCAGGGCGTGGCGGCGTATGCCGACCGTATCCTGCACCTCAAAGATGGGCGCGTCGTCTCGGACGAGCGTCCCGCGCTGGAGAAGATGCCGAATGAAGCGTAGTCGTACTGTAACGTTGTCCCTGGTTGGACTGATGCTCGTCGTGCTGATCGGCGGGCGGGGCGCGCTGCACACTGCCGCGCAGGATGGCGGGTTCACGCCCCAGCCGCCGACGCCGGTCGGGCCGCTGCAGGTGTACCGCTCCGAGCCGCCCATGATCATCGCCGGGCAGTCGAATTTCGTGTCGGTGTTCGGCGCGAATTTCACCAACGAGAGCGTCGTGCGGCTGGTGGGCTTCAGCTTCGTGGACACCACGTTCCTGAACAACACCGCGCTGCGGGCGAGCATCCCGGAAGGCATCCCACCCGGCCAGTATGGCGTCGAGGTGAGCGGCCCGAACGGCGTCGCCATGTCGCCGTACCCGCTGCTCATCGTCGCGCCGACGCCCACGGCGCAGCCGACCTCAACGCCCACGCCGCTCCCGACGCCGACGCTGGAACCCACGCCGCTGCCCGGCCAGCCCGCGCTGGTGATCAGCGACTTCGTGGCCGATCCGGCGGTCGTAGCGCCTGGCGGCTCGGTCCGCCTGAACTTCCAGGTGGTGAACCAGGGCAACCGGACGGCGCAGGGCGTGTCCGTGTCGGTGGGCGCGGATGGCAAGTTCCTGCCCGCGCCGGGTCAGGCGGCGGTGACTGTGCCAGACATTCCGCCGGGCGGCTCCGCGCCGGTCACGCTCGAAGTCGTCGCCGCGCTGGATGCGCCGTCGGGGCCAGCCAGCATCCCGGTGGCGTTCGGCTTCCGGGACTTTGAGAAGACGTACACCAGCCAGGGTGTGCTGGGCGTGCGCGTGGAGCGTATCGCGGAAGTGTCGCAGATCACCCTCGCCAGTTACCGCGTCTCACCGACGCCTGCATCGCCCGGCGAGACGGTGCGCATCTCGGTGACGGTCACGAACACGGGCAACCAGATCGCGCGCCAGGTGTTGATCCGCGTCGCCGGGGCAGACAGCGTGCTGCTGGCCGGCCCGGAAGGCGACACCTTCCCGCTGGGCGACATCCGGCCGGGCGAGCGCGCCAGCCGGATGCTGGAACTGGTGGTCGATCCCGACGCGCAGGCCGGCCCACGCGCCCAGCCGGTGACGCTGACCTACCTGCAAGACGCCGAGGCGAAGGAATCGACGGACAGCCTGACCATCAACGTCGCGCGCAAGGTCACGCTTCAGCCGACGCTGCTGTTGCAGTCCTACGATACGGGCCGCGAGGCGCTTGCGCCGGGCGACCGCTTCACCCTTCAGGTGACGTTCCTGAACGTGGGCGATGATACGGCGCGCGGCACGCTGCTGACCTTTGGCACGGTGGAAGAATCCGGCCCGCCGCCGCAGGCCACGCCCAATCCGGGCGGCGATTCCGGCGCTGGCGGCGGCAGCTCCAGCACCACGCCGAGCGATACCTTCGCGCCCATCGGCTCTGGCGGGACGCTGCTCATCGGGGACATCGCGCCGGACGATACGAAGGTGGTCACGCAGGAGTTCATCGTCAACGGGCGGGCGAACAGCGGCCTGTACAGCCTGCCGCTGACCCTGAATTACAAACGCAGCGACGGCGCATCGGGCCAGACGGTGCTGCGCATCAGCCTGCCGGTGGTCGCGCCGCCGCAACTGCGCTTCCAGGCGCAGAATCCGGTCCCGCCGCAGACGAACATGGGCGAGCCGCTGCCGCTGGCCATCGGCGTGTTCAACGACGGCACGACGCGCGTGGATCTGAAGCGGGCCGTGGTGACCGCCGACAACGGCGAGGTGGTCGATGGGGCGGAAACGACCCTCTCCGCGCTGGCCGGCGGGGAAGATACCACCGTGAACGCCACGGTGATTCCGAGCGGCGAGGGGCCGGTGCGCATCACGCTGACGCTGTACTATGCCGACGACTTGCGGCAGCAGCGCTCACTGACGACGGCCTACGAGACGGAAGCCGTCCCGCCGCCGCCGCCGCCGGACGTGGTCGAGCAGCCCACCGAGCCGACGCCGGAGCCGACGCCTTCATCCCAGGAAACGCTGCGGCGCTTGATTCTCGGATTGTTGGGCCTGGGGAGCTAGGAAACGCACATGTTCGGGGAACTGGCCGGACTGGCCTTCCGCAATCTCGCCCGTGCGCGGGCGCGGTTAATCATGACGGCGGGCGGTGTGATGGTGGGCACTGCCGCCGTCATCCTGCTCATCGCCATGACTCTCGGTCTGCAGGGCGCTGCGGAGCGTGGCATCGGCTCCAGCGCGTCGCTGACGGAGCTGACGGTGTACAGCGGGATCATGATGGGTCCGAATGGGCCGATCAACGAGGACGCGCCGCAGTTGAACGGCGAGGCGGTCGCGGCGTTCTGGCGCATTCCGGGCGTGGCGGCTGTGATCCCGATCCTGTCCGCGTATGGCCTGGAGATCAAGGCCGGCGACTACCTGAGCACGCCCGGCATTGTCGGCATTGACCCGGCGCTCCTGCCCTACCTGGGCGTCACGCTGGCGCAGGGCGAACTGAGCCTGGAGCCGGGCCAGTTCCTCGTCGGTGGGCGCATCCCGGAGAGCTTCTTTGATCCGACCGCCACCGAGTGGAAGCCGGTGACGGTAGACCTTCTCGAAGAATCGTTCCGCGTGACCTTCCGGACCTATGCGAACGGTCAGGAAAGCTCGCGCCGGCTGAACGTGAGCGTGGCCGGCGTGCTCCAGCCGTCGAATGGTTTCTTCGATTACTCGCTGCTGATGCGCTTTGACGAGATGATCAAGCTCTGGGAGCAAGCCAACGGGCGCGATTACGATCCGGACGAGGTACAGTACGAGCAGATCATCATCCGCACGACGAGCCGGGACACCACGACGAGCGTAGCCGACGCGCTGCGCGAGATGGGCTACCAGACGGGCGGCGCGGTAGACTTTCTGAACCAGCTCAACGGCTTCTTCGGACAGATGCGCCTGCTGCTGGGCGGCGTGGGCGGTGTGGCGCTCGTCGTGGCGGCCTTTGGCGTGGCGAATACGATGACGATGGCCATCCTGGAGCGCACGCGCGAGATCGGGCTGATGAAGGCGGTGGGCGCTGCCGACCGGCACATCCTGATCGTGTTCCTGATCGAGGCGTCGCTGGTTGGGCTGGCCGGCGGCGCGGCGGGCGTGGGCATCTCGCTCGTCTTGCGCAACGTGATTAACCAGGCCATCGGCAACATGGGCACAAACACCGGGCCGGTCTTTTTGCCCATCGATCCGTCGATGATCCAGGGCAACCTGATCGTGATCCCGTTCGAGCTGATGGCGTTTGGCGTCGGGCTGGCGGTGCTGGTCGGACTGGGCGCGGGGCTGTACCCGGCGCTGCGTGCGGCGCGGCTGGAGCCGGTGGTGGCGCTCAAGACGGAGTAGAAGAAACCCTCACCCCTGTCCCCTCTCCCTCATGGAGAGGGACAGGAACAGGGAAGACGCCGCGTAATTCCCCTCTCTCCCTGAGCGGGAGAGGGGTTAGGGGAGTGAGGGTAGAACAAGGGGGACTATGCACATCCTAATCGTCGGCGGCACACAGTTTGTCGGGCGGCATCTGGTCGAAGCAGCGCACTCGCACGGCCACCAGCTGACGCTCTTCAACCGGGGCCGCACCAACCCGGACCTGTACCCGTATGTGGAAAAGGTGCACGGCGACCGCGCCAACGCCGCCGATGTGGGCAGATTGCACGGGCGGCGCTTTGACGCAGTCATCGATACGTGCGGCTACTTTCCGCGCGCCGTTTCGCTCGTAGCCGATGCGCTGGTGGGCACAGTCGAGCGTTATGCGTTCATCTCCACGCTCTCTGTATTCCGCGATAACGAGAAGCCCGGCCAGACGGAAACGAGCGAGCTGGCGACGCTGGCCGACGAGAGCACCGAGCAAGTCACGGGGGAGACGTATGGCGGCCTGAAGGTGCTGTGTGAGCGCGCCGCCGAAGCCGCCTTTCCGGGCCGGACGCTCGTCATCCGCCCCGGCCTGATCGTCGGCCCGCACGACCCGACCAACCGGCTGCCGTACTGGGTAGACCGTGTGGCGCGCGGCGGCGAGGCGCTCGCACCGGGCACGCCCGACCAGCCGGTCCAGTTCATCGATGCGCGCGATCTGGCCGAGTTCACCATCCGGCTGCTGGAAAATGGCGCGGCGGATATCTTTAACGCCACCGGGCCGGATTACCCGCTCACGCTTGGCAAGGTCCTGGACACATGCCGGGACGTGAGCGGCAGCGATGCGCGCTTTGTATGGCTGGACGAAGCGTTTTTGCTCAGCCACGACGTGCAGCCGTGGGCCGATCTGCCGCTGTGGCTGCCTGCCGCGTCGGCGGGCTTCAGCCAGTTCGACGTGAGCAAGGCGCTGCGCGCCGGGCTGAGATTCCGCCCGCTGGACGCCACCATCCGCGATACGCTGGACTGGCTGCGCGGGCTGGACGACGAGCAGCGCACGCGGCTGATGGCGCGCGGCGAGGGCATGTCTGCATCGCGCGAGGCGGAGTTGCTGGCGGCGTGGCGGCACCGAGCGCACAACGAGCGCCCCGACAGGCCGGTGGTATAATGCCACCGGCTCATCACATTGCCGACAGATGAGGGCTGAGCGTGCCTGTTCCCGAATACGTGAGACAAATTCGCGAGAAGATCGGGCATGAATTGCTGTTCATGCCCGGTGTGATCGCCATCATCATGAACGAGCGCGGTGAGACGCTGATTCACCTGCGCGCCGATACGAAAACCTGGGCGCTGGTGGGCGGCATTCTGGAGCCGGGCGAAGAACCCGCCCCGGCTACGGCCCGCGAGGTGTGGGAAGAGGTCGGGCTGCATGTCGAGCCGGAGCAGATCGTGGGCGTATA
>JADZBY010000087.1 GCA_020851855.1 Anaerolineae bacterium | reverse complement strand
GTGCATAACAGGTTCTACGGTCTTGGCGTAGGGACGAGGCCTGCCTCGTCCGCCTCTATCTCACCCACTTCTGTATCTTCTCCCACGCCCCGGCCCCCCGGTCATCCTCTCGGCTGAGACGAAATCATCCTCGCGGTTGACTGCGCTCCTTGTACTTTGTGCCACAATAAGGCTCAGGAGACGTATTGTTGGGCACGGCTGCCCGCCCACCCGGCAGCACAGAGCAGTCTCCACGTGCGACCGAATAAAAAGAGGTGCCTATGAGACGATACCAATTGTTAGCCGCAGTAGGCGCACTGCTCATCGTTGCAGGTTTTGCCCTGCTGCTCCAGCCGCCGGCGCTGGCGCAGGATGGCGACGAGCCGCCCTTCCTGGCCGAAATCTTCGCGGAGTGGATGGGTTCTGCCCACGCGAAGGCCGACGCGGAAGCCTTTGTCCACTGGGACAGCGAAGGCGAAATTCCGGTGGAGTGCGCCAAGTGCCACTCGACGCCCGGCTACCAGGATTACCTGGGCGCTGACGGCAGCGAGTTCCGCGTGGTGGACGCCCCGGCCCCCATCGGCACCGTCGTCACCTGCGACGCCTGCCACAACAGCGTGGCCTCTGGCCTGAACAACGTGCTCTTCCCCTCTGGCGTCCTGATCGAGGGGACCGGCGTGGCGTCGCGCTGCATGGAGTGCCACCAGGGGCGCGCCTCGATGGAATCCGTCGATGCCGCCATCGCGGAAGCGGGCCTTGCTGAAGACGGCAACGCCGTCAGCGAGGAACTCGGCTTCATCAACATCCACTACTACGCCGCCGCCGCGACCCTGTACGGCTCGCAGGCGCATGGCGGCTACCAGTACGCGGGCATGGCCTACCAGGGCAAGAATGCGCACGTGCCGGAGTTCGACACCTGCACCGAGTGCCACAACCAGCACACACTCCAGGTGAAGCTGGACGAGTGCGCGACGTGCCACGAGGACGTGTCCACGCTCGAAGACCTGCGCTTCATCCGCATGGCCGGCTCTGGCTCGGACTATGACGGCGACGGGGACAACGAAGAAGGCATCGCCGACGAGATCACGGGCCTTCAGGAGTTGCTCTACGAGGCCATCCAGGCGTACGCCAGCGAAGTAGCGGGCGCGGCCATCCTCTATGACGCCGCTTCCTACCCGTACTTCTTCATCGACACGAACGGCAACGGCGACGCGGATGAGGGCGAAGTGGCCTTCCCGAACGCCTACAAGTCGTGGACGGGCAATCTGCTCAAGGCGGCCTACAACTACCAGGTCACCATGAAGGACCCCGGCGGCTTTGCGCACAATCCGAAGTACCACATCCAGCTTCTGTACGATTCAATCCTGTCGCTGAACGAATCCATCAGCGATCCGGTTGACCTGGAAGAAGCCCAGCGCAACGATCCGGGCCACTTTGACGGCACGGCGGAAGCCTTCCGCCACTGGGACGAAGACGGCGAAGTTCCAGGCTCGTGCGCGCGCTGCCACACCGCTGGCGGCCTGCCCACGTTCCTGAAGAACAGCGCTAACATCGCCGCCCCGCCGTCCGACTCGCTGGCGTGCAGCACATGCCATGACCTGGGCAACGACTTCGAGCTGTACGTCTCGAACACCGTGCGCTTCCCCAGCGGAGCCACCGTCAGCTTTGGTGAGGACGAGCCGGCCAACCTGTGCCTGAACTGCCACCAGGGGCGCGAGTCGACGACAAGCGTCAATGCGGCCATTCAGCGCGCGGGCGTGGGCGACGATGAAGTCACCGACAAGCTGACCTTCCGCAACGTACACTACTTTGCCGCCGGCGCGACGCTCTTCGGCACGGAAGTGAAGGGCGCGTACGAGTTCGAGGGCAAAGAGTACAACGGGCGCAACATGCACGTCGAGGAAGCCGACACGTGCATCGAGTGCCACCAGCAGCACGATCTGGTCATCCGCGTCAATCGCTGCGCCGACTGCCACGAAGAAGTAGACATCCAGGAAGACACACACCTGATCCGCCTGGAACAGGAAGATGTCGAGCCGGTGGACTATGACGGCGACGGCGACGATGCGGAGCCGATCCGCGACGAAATCCTGAGCTTCCAGGAAGCGCTGCTCGTCGCTCTGCAGGCGTATGCGGCAGACACGGCTGGCACGGCCATCGCCTACGACGCGCACACCCACCCGTACTGGTATACCGATACCAACGGGAACGGTACGGCGGACGAGGACGAGGTCAATAGCGACAACCGCTACGTGACCTGGACGCCGAACCTGCTGCGCGCGGCCTACAACTACCAGTACTCGCAGAAGGACCCCGGCACGTTTGCCCACAACCCGAACTACATGATGCAGGTCCTCTACGACAGCATCGAGGCCATCGGCGGCGACGTGAGCGCGTTCACCCGCCCCGAAGTCGGCTCCTGATGCAATCCGACTGACCGGCTGATCCGTCAGCCGGTCGCCAACGTCTGAAACAAGAAGGTCGAGCGCCGGTCATGGTGCTCGACCTTCTTCATTGCCTGTGGTGGTCGCGACCCTCACCCCCGGCCCCTCTCCCTCATGGCGAGGGGTGAAAAACCCACATCACCCGGCTTTCTCCCCTCTCTTGCCCTTCATCGCCTCGCAGGGGATAGGCTCATGGGTGAAAAGCCCATATCACCCGGCTTTCTCCCCTCTCGCCCCCTGGGAGAGAGGGGCTGGGGGAGTGAGGGACCGGGCCAGAGCATGCCCCTCACGAGGCTGTCAGCCACGCCCACAGGTGAATCAGGTAGCCGTTGGGCAGTTCTTCCGGGCTGAAGGCGGGCATGGCTTCCGTGCCCACCCGCACACGCTGGTAAAACGATTCGAACGTGAGGCGCGGCGAGTTCCGCAAGGCGGGCTGTCCGTTCGCGCCGCCGTCTGCATTCGGACCGTGGCAGAACGCGCAGCGCAAGGTCGCCCACAGCGCCGCGCCAACCTGCGCATCGCCCGCTTCGGGATGCACCTGCGGCATGTAAATCGCCGCCACGCGCTTCGGCACGGTGTTGATGGCCGTGCGCTCCGCGTTCAGCAGCCAGACCAGCCCGATCACCGCCAACAGCGCCACGACGCCCGCGATGATCAGGAACGGGCCGCGCCGGGATGCTGCCTGTACCTGCACCTGTACCTGCACCTGCGCCTGCGCCGGGCGGCGCTCGCGCCACAGCAGCGCCATGGCCAACCGCCAGATGGCCAGGAAGGCGACCAGCAGCAGGGCGTGGTCGCTGTGGATGCTCTGCGCGGTGGGGATGGCCTCGCCGGGCAAGACGCGCGCCACGAGCACCGGATTCCAGAGCACGAGGCCGGTCACGCCCAGGATCACGACGCTGACGGCCAGTACCAGGTACTCGGTGCGCCGGGCGACCTGGGTGCGGCTCTGCCCGGCGGCGCGCCGCGCCAGACCCAGGTTGGCGAACAGCCCTTGCACGGCCAGCCGCACATCGCGCAGGCCGGGCAGGCGCGCCTGTCTCAGGCCGAGCACGGCCCGGCGGTAGAAGAGCGCCAGCACGTGATAGACCGTCTCCGCGAGCAGCAGCAGCGCCAGCACGCGGTGAATGATGCGCGCGCTCTCGATGCCGCCCAGCAGGTCAATGGCCGTGATCGCCCAGCCCTGGTCCGCGAATTTTTGCGGCAGGCCGGTCAGCGCCAGCCCGCCGATGGCGAGGAATAACACCAGCCATTCGAAACGCTGCGCCGGTGAGCGGCGGGCGGCGGTGCGCGCTCCGGTAGCCTGATCGGACATGGTCTACGCTCCCTCGTCTCCGCGCGAACGGCGGCGGATGCGGCGGAACAGGTCAGAGCCGACGACGAGCACGGCAAAGCCGATGGTCAAGGGGATGAGCCACCGGTACACGGTCCGCGCGGTGAATAATCCGGGGTGGTCCTGCGCCGTGGCCGGGTAGTGCCCGATCCAGGCGTCCGGGAAGTTCGCCGTGGCGTCCGGGTGGCACTGCTGGCAGGCGCTCAGCAGCGTCTCGCGGATGGCGGCGCGCCCTTCCGAGCCAGAATCGCCGCTCACCGCCCGGATGTTATGCACGCCGTGGCAGTCGAAGCACACCGCCTTGTTGGTGGCCGCGCCGGGCGAGTGCTGTTCATGCTCAAAAAGGGCCACCGTCGCGCCGTGAAAGTCGGTGAGGTACGTGTCGAAGACCTGCGTGCTGATGCCGTATTTGTCCATGATTTCCGGCTTGGCGTGGCACGTGGCGCACCCTTCCGGGGAGCGCGCCCGGAATAGCGCCGTGGTCGGATTCTCGATATCGTGCACGCCGTGGCAGTTGGTGCACGTCGGCGCGTCCGGGTTGTCCTCACCCATGAGCGCCGCGCCGTGCACGCTGGCCCGGTACTCTTCGAAGATCGGGCCGTGGCAGCGCCCGCAGGTGAGCGAGATGCGCTGGCGCGGCTCGTCCGGCGGCTGAATGTCGTGGCTGCCGTGGCAGTCCACACACACCGCCGCTTCCATGCGCCCGGCCCGCAGCGCTGCGCCGTGCACGCTATCCTGCGCCCGCGTGTACTGGTCCTGGTGGCACGCGCTGCACGATGCGTAGCGCTCCAGCCGGAACTCGCGCGCCGTGCTCACCGTGGTGGCCGGGTGCGGGAAGCGGAAATCGCCGTGGCAGTCGGCGCAGGCCAGCGCGCCGCCTTCCAGCGCATCGCCGTGCACCGAGCCGGCCAGCGTCGCCGGATCCACGCTGATCGACAACTGCTCGCCGCTGCGCAGCGTCCAGACCTGATCGGGCTTGCTGTGGCACAGCAGGCAGTAGGCGTCCGACGGCAGCGGCGGCGGCTCGTCGCCGTCCTGGGCGCGGCTCACGGGAACGGCCAGCAACAGCAGGGCGACGCCGATCAGGATCGCTCCGGCGGCGATGAGGGTCAGGGTCGTGCGCCTCGTCATGCGTCAGTCTCCTGGTCTGTGGTGGGACGGCGAACGGGGCGGAAGAGCACGAGTGCGGCGACAAGCAGTATCAGCCCGATAGCGCCCAGCACGATCAGCGTCATGGGCCGCACGCCGGTGTGCAGGACGGTTTCGCCGGCCACGACGAGCACCTGTGGGCTGGCCGGGGTGGCCGTCGGGGCGGGGCCTTCGGTCGGCTCCAGGCGCGCGCCGGGCACACTCAGCCGCGTGAGCAGCCGGGACGTCTCGCTGAGCAGGGCGTTGGCGTACGCATAGTTGTGCACGCCCTGGCTGCCGTCGTTTTGCACGAAGGTCAGCGCCGTGACGAGCTGATCATAGAGCGCCGCCTCGTCGCTGCCCGGCTCCGGCGTGGCCAAACCACCCACGCGCGTCCAGGCCAGCGACAGCCGGGCGCGGATCGCCGCCTGTGTGTCTTCAACCAGCGACTGCAAATCGGCGGTGGACAGGTCCTCGTGGCAGCCGGAGCACACATCCGGCGGCCCGTCGTCGCCCGCGCCGGGCAGCGCCGGTCGCCAGGTGTGGCTGGCCAGCGGGATGCCCTCGATGGGCAGGTCCGGCATGTGGCAGGCGACGCAGCGCGGGCCGTCTTCCTGCGAAAAGTGCGCGGATGGCATGGCCGGGACGCCGTCAATAAGCTGCTGCCCTTCAAACATCTCCATGACCGGGTGGTGCAGCGGGGCGATCAATGCCGTGTTCTGGTGGCAACTTGTGCACAGGCTGTACGCATCGCCCACCACCTGCGACTCGGCCTCGGTCGCCGTGTGCGGGCTGTGACAAACCGTGCAGGTCACGGCAAACTGCGCCGACTCGAGCGTGGGCAGGTCCGGCGGTGGGCCTTCACGGTCGCCCGCCTCGGCGCTGGCCCGCAAGCGCTCTATGAACGCATAATCGCCGCTGTGGCACTGCAAACACTCGTCCTGCGCGGCGTCGCTGGCCTTCAGCGTCTCCAACGACCGGGCGTGTTTCGAAGACAGCCACTCGTTGTACTGCATGTTGTTGCGGTGGCCGTGCCCGGTGCTCCACCAGTAGGCCGGGTCATCGCCCGCCACAAGGCTGAACGCGCCATCGGCAAGCAGTACGCCGCCGGGATGGTACGTGGTGGAGTAGGCGTGCACATTGTCGGCGTCGCTGCCCTGGCTGTGGCACTTGCCGCAGATCTGCGCATCCGGGCTGAGCACGATGGCGGCGTGAATCTGCTGCAATTCCTCTTCGGTTGGGTTGCGCCCGGCGTCGCGCGCGGCCTCGACATGCAGGCTGGCCGGGCCGTGGCACGCTTCGCACTGTACGCCGTCGTCATCCCACCGCACACGCTCCACGTCGAGGCCGGTGGTATGGCAACCTGCACAACGTGTACCCCAGTCATAAGCCGGATCGGGCCAGTTTTCCGCCAGCTTCACGGACCGCCATTCTTGCGCCGCCACATCCCATTCGGCGGGCAGCACGGCGTACTCGTTGCGGTCAATTTCGACCAGGTAACGCTGTGCGTAGCGGCCCGCGCCGATGGCGTATTCAATATCGTCTGCGGTGAAGGGGCGCGGCGCATCTTCGCCGGGGAACTGCACGGTGCGCGCCGCTTCGCCCTTGTCGAAATCGCCCAGGATCAGGTCTTTGTCCCTGGACCGGCTGACATCTTGCAGGGCGAGCGCGTGGTTGGTTTCGGCGTGGGCGCGGCTGATGGGGCGGTGGCACGAGCTGCACTCGTCGGAGCCGACGTATTCGGCCTCTTCCGCGCCCTGTGCCTGTGCGGGCGCGCTTTCGCCGCCGAGCAGCAGGCCGATGCCGAGCAGACCGAGTCCACAAACGATGATCAAGAAGGATGAACGGCGCATGGGTTGGTTCCTCAATCGTGGCCGGCGCCTGTATTCGGCTATGTTCCGTAAGTATATTCCTGACGCGCGTGAACACAACGCGGCGTGTGCCCTGCCTGTATCACAATAGCCAGTTGCACGACGCGCTGGTGGTATTGTAATCTAGATGGCAACTATAAAAAATCGACATATCCCACAAATCGGCGGGTCCTGTTGTACACACCCACTCACCGATTGAAGGTCTGAAACGCCGCGCCAACGCCGTGAGTGTGCCCAGGAGAAGCTTTATGGAACGCCTTCGTTATTCCCTTCGCACCGGCAGGCTTCAGTCGGCGCGTCGCTTCCTGCCTTTCGTCCTGATCGGCGTCGGGCTGGTCGTCATCCTGCTGGCCATCCCGCCCGTGTGGGAGTACAGCAACTCGCCGGCCTTCTGCGGCACGACCTGCCACACCATGCCGCCCCAGTTCAGCAACTACCTCGCCTCGCCCCATTCGCGGGTGCTGTGCGTGGACTGCCACATCGGGCGCGATCTGATCATCGTGCAGGCGTACCGCAAGGCCGGGCACATGCGGCTGGTTTTCGCCACCATCCTGCAGGACTTCGAGCTGCCGATCCGGACCACGGAGATGCGCCCGGCCCGCGAGACGTGCGAATTGTGCCATTCGCCGGAGAAATTCTCGGACGACAGCCTGCAAGTGGTGCGCACCTTCGAAAACAACCGCACGAACGACCCGTACAACATCTTCCTGCTCATGCACACCGGCGGCGGCAGCGCGCGGACCGGGCTGGCGCGCGGCATCCACTGGCATATCGAGAGCAAGGTGTCGTTTATCTCGCTCGGCCCCGAACAGCAGGAAATCCCCTGGGTGCGCGTCGAGTACCCGGACGGGCGCACGGTCGATTACAACGCCATCAATTCGCCCCTCGACACACAGAACCTTGAGCAGTACGAGGTGCACGAGATGGACTGCATCACGTGCCACAACCGCATCTCGCACCTGGTCAAGACGCCGGGGCGCGCGGTCGATCAGGCGTTGTACCAGGGCGACATCTCGCGCGACATCCCGTTCATCCGCGCCCGCGCCGTCGAGCTGCTGACCGGGCCATACGGCTCCATCGCCGATGCAGAAGCCGCCTTTGCCACGCTGGACGGGTATTACGCGGCGAACTACCCGGATTTCTACGCCCAGGGCAAGGACCAGGTCACAGCGGCCATCGCCGAGCTTGGCGTGTTGTACAAAGAGAGCAACTTCCCGGAGCAGAAGCTGGACTGGACGACGCACCCGGACAACATCGGCCACCGCGACGCGCCGGGCTGTTTCCGCTGCCACGATGGCCAGCACTTCAGCGCCGAGGGCGAGGTCATCCGGCTGGAATGCAACCTGTGCCACTCCATCCCGCAGGTGGTCCGTCCCGACGTGATCGAGCCGATGCTGCCGCTGACGACGGGCATCGAGCCGGCGTCGCATCTCGACTCGACGTGGATCGCGCGCCATCACACCGTCTTTGACGCGAGCTGCTCGAACTGCCACACGACGAGCAACCCCGGCGGCATCGATGACCAGAGCTTCTGCGCAAACAGCGGTTGTCACGGCATCCCGTGGCGCTATGCGGGCTTCAACGCGCCCGGACTGGCCAAAGCGCTGGAGATCTACCAGGTGGAGCCAACGCCGCTGCTCGCGGACTTCGACGGCGAGCCGACGTACACCATCCTGCAGCCGTTCTTCACGCAGGAATGTGGCGGCTGTCATGGCCCGGTCCCTTCGGCGGGCTTGCGCCTGACGGACTATGACAGCCTGATCGCCGGCAGCCAGAGCGGGCCGGTGGTGGTCGCCGGTGAGCCGGACCAGAGCCGCATGATCGAGGTGCTCACCGGCGGCCATTTCGCGCAGCCCACGCCGCACCAGCTTGATCTGTTGCGGAAGTGGATCGCGAACGGCCTGCCGGGGTGAGCCGGTGATCAGGACACGCCCCTACACATTGCGGCG
Source organism: Anaerolineae bacterium (assembly GCA_020851855.1). Classification (GTDB taxonomy): domain Bacteria; phylum Chloroflexota; class Anaerolineae; order Aggregatilineales; family UBA2796; genus JADZBY01. Next base: position 2,655 of record JADZBY010000087.1, on the reverse strand, counting down.
CTGTAGGGGCGGCTCGCGAGCCGCCCGGAAACCCTGATCCGCCTATTGCAGCGAGGGCGTCACGCCGACGACGATATTCTCGAACACCGACACGAAGACATTGGGCGGCGCGGCGTACCAGATGACGCGCGTCGAGCCGCCCGCCGGGATGATGATCAATGCGCCGCTGCCGATATCGTCGCCCACACGGGCCGAATACTCGATCAACTTCATGCCGAACACGTCCAGCGCGCCGCGCGCATTCACCGCGCCAAAGCGCGCCGCGATGACCGCCTCGGCCCGCCGTTGCGCTTCGTCCGCACTGACCGCGCCAAACGCGCCGATGCCCAATATCTGCCGCGCACCTTCCGATTCCGGCGGCTGGAAAAAGGCCATGCCCTGCGTATCGCTTCCCGCCGGGTCGGGCTGGCGCTGCCATCCGAGCGGGATGTTCACCCGGAACGCACCCGCCGGATCGTTGTAGCGCTCGAATTGCAGCTGGACTGCGCCCTGGAAGCGCGGCGCGGTGTCCTGCGCTGCACAACTCACGTCCAGCGGCGCATCCGGCGTCAGGAAGAATTGCGCCGCCAATTGCTGGGCGCAACCGCTGAAGGGCAGGATGCCGTGGCCCTGGTACGGGAACACCGCCAGCGTGCTGCGGCTCAGGCGCGCGTCGGCCTCTTCGGCATAGGCCACCGGCGTGCGCGAGTCGAAGCCGCCGGCCAGGATCAGCACCGGGCGGTCGGACCGCGCCGGCGCAATGTCCGCCGGGTCGACCTCGCCGCTGCGCCACACCCGGCAGCCGTCGATCAGGCTCTCGATAACCGCATCGCCCGTGCCGTAAAAACTGCCGTCCATCGCCTTCTGGATGTCGTCCGGCGTCGCATAGGCCAGGCTTTCGGCGCAGATGATGGACTGGAACATGCCCAGCGACACCGAATCGGCCTGTTCCGCCAGCGCAACCATGATCGTGGCGGGCGTGGTGAACTGGCCGCGCGCCGCGTCGGTGACGACCTTGGGGATGGTGGCCACGCTGCTGCCCGTGTCGAGCAACGCCTGAAGCGTGCCCAGGAAGTCGTCGCGCGTGATGACGACGGCGTACGACTGGCCGGACGCCGCCGAAATGCCCAGCGCCTTTGCCGGGACGGACAGCGCCTGGACCGCCTCGTCCAGCCGCGTGCGCAGGTCGGGATAGGTGCGGTTGCAGTCCGCATCCGCCGCGCACAGGTCAAAGACGCGGTAAAGCGTATCCTGGATGTTCTGGCCGACGCTCAAGACGTGCTCGTTCCACGGGCCAACCGTGCCTTCCAGGACGGCGGCGTTCACGTGATCGCCGTGTCGGGCCAGGTAAATCTGGCCCAGCCACGTGCCGTACGACGAGCCGAAGATGTTGATCTGGTCATAACCGAGCGCGGCGCGCACGGCGTCGGTGTCGTCGGCCAGCGCCGCCGTCGTGTACTGGGCCGGATCGGTCGTCGCTGCCAGCCGGTTCAGGCAGGCGGTGTACCGCTCGCGCGATTGCTCGATGCGCTGCTCCGGCGACAGGCCTTTGGCCAGATCGTCCAGCGCCGAGGACGTGAACTCGGTGCACTGTAACGACGTCGAGCCGCCCGTGCCGCGCTGGTCGATCAAGACGATGTCGTGATCGGCGCGGAAACCCTCGTAGGCCGAGTGCCAGATCGTGGAATAGCCCTCGATGGCCGACGCGCCGGGGCCGCCTTCGAAGTGGAAGATGGGCGCGCCGCGTGGATTGGGCGACAGGGCGGGCAGCACCGCCACCCGCAGCGTGATCTGCCGCCCGTCCGGCTGGCTCCAGTCTTCGGGGACCTGGAACGTGCCACAGCGGGCGGGCGTCTCCACGCCGGGATCGGCACCGAGCGTCAGGGTACAGGCGTCCAGGTCGAGTTTGCTCTCGGCGCGCGCGGTCGGCGGCGCTCCAGGCGCGATCAACGATACGAACAGGGCCAGCAGGACGGCTATCCCGGCCAGAATCACACGGTTCATGAGCTGCTATCCGTTCTCTCACCCACAACACAGGGCGCGTTGTCTGTCCTCTATTGTAGAGGGACGGCGAACGAAATGCCTATCGGGGGTGAGGACTCTCTCTGCCCCGCCGCTGCCTCAAAACCGGCGTTGACCGGCCCGATCGGCTATGGTATACTGCATTTCACTTCAGGCTTATCGCGCTTGCCTTTGGCCTGGAGGGATGGCAGAGTGGTTGATTGCGGTGCTCTTGAAAAGCATTGTGGCGGCGACGCCACCGGGGGTTCGAATCCCTCTCCCTCCGCCTTACCAACCCGATAGCCTCATGACTGGGGGGGTGCCAGAGTGGTCGATTGGGGCCGCCTGCTAAGCGGTTTCTCGGTTTATCCCGGGACCAGGGTTCGAATCCCTGCCCTCCCGCACCAGGAAAAAGGCTGCGCTTGTCACGTTGACGGCGCAGCCTTTTTGCTTTAGCCTTTGCGATATGACCCGTAACCCGTCGCCTGTCCCTCCGGAGCGCAACCTGCCAACCATGAACGCGCCCGGCCACCCCGCCGCCGCGCGCTGGACTGCACGCCGCAGCCTGCCCGCCGGTTATGGCATCCTGCGCCGCCTGGACCTCGAATCGCCGCGCACGCTGCTCGCCCTCGGCCTGTTCAGCGTGGCCATGCTCGCCGCCGGGCTGGTCGGCTT
>JADZBY010000086.1 GCA_020851855.1 Anaerolineae bacterium | reverse complement strand
TGGCGGTAGAAGGTGTAGGTGACCGAGCAATCGACTTCGGGATAATCCGGCAGCGCCGCCCAGCGCTTCGTCATGCAGAACACCGGGCCGATAATCGTGCTGTAGCCGCCCGGCTGCTGCCAGTCCGAGGCGTGCAGCCAGCTGCGCGGCGGCGCATACACGCACGGATTCCAGTGCAGCGCGCCGTTCGTCTCCAGATGGTGGGCAAAGACGACATTCGTGCCCTGCTTCAGGTGAATCTCGTCAATCGCGCCGCTTTCCGGATGCAGGATCATCTTGTAGTGGTCGTTCTCGACGGTCAGGCCGAAGCCTTCGCCCGTGACGCGCAGATCGGTGGCATAGTCCGGCGCGGGCGCATCCGGATTGCCGTAGAAGACGAGGTACACCTTCGCCGTGAAGGCGGGCACGTCGGCCATGAACGCAACGCCGAACGTCGTCGTGGGCTGGCAGTGCTCGTCGCTGCGTTTCGTCCACGAGGACACGTCGTACACCTGGCTGACGACTTCTTCGGGCCTGCCGCTGGCCGGGTCGATGGCGACCACACGCACTTCGCGCGCCGGATCGGTCAGGCGGTCATGGTACAGGCCGAGCCACAGGTGCACCGGCTCGTTTTCGCGGGCCAGCCCTTGACTCTCGGTCAAGACGGTCGAGGCGTAGTATTTCCAGCGCGTGTCCCAGTAGCCGCCGTAATCGGGCGCGGCGCTCTCGCCGGCCAGCGTGACGGGCGCGCCGCTGGCGTCTTCGCAGGCGACCTCGACGCGGTTGGTGGAGCCGTTCGCCCAGTCGGCGCGCACGATGAGCGTCGCCTCGGCTCCCGCCGTCCAGACGCGCTTGCGCTCGGTCTGTCCGTCATTTTGCACAACGAAATCGCGGACGCGCCGCCCGTTGACGTGGACCTTTTTCACCGTCAGTTCCGACGACGGCGACGGATCGAGGCGCAGCCCGATGTGGTAATAGGGACGGCCTGGTAAAGGAAAGCCATATTTTGTGGCCTGAAGGCTATACACTGCGGACTCCTTTGTCGTGTGAAAGGCTGCTGGCAGAAGGGGCAGAAGACTCAGCTTGCGGCAGGGATGGTCGCTGGCCGCGTCGAAAAGCAGAGGCGCGAGCGCGAGAGGCTCCGGGAGCAGTTTTGACACCCGAACATGGCAAAAGCATAGTTCAGCCGTGCACGAAAGCGAGGGAGCCGAGGACGCTTCCCCGCGCCGATATTTCCGGGTCGAGCACTGTACAATGGGAAACCAGGGTATGCCGCAGCCCGCTTCTAAGACATTTTTCACAGGCGCATACCGGCGAATCTGGCGTCGTGCTGCCCTAAAAGGCACTATAACACAGGTTCGGAGCTGGGTCAATCGAGGTGGGGCAAACGTTGTACATTCCGCCAGGGTGAGAAAACGACGCGCCGGGACCGCGCCCCAGCGAGATCATGGCGGCGCTCTCTACCCAGGCGCACAGGATGGCGGCCAAAGGCTGTTAGGAATGTGAGGTCCATGCCTTGACTGCACCGGCGCACTGCTCGACGCGCAACGTGCACTACAGCCTGTAGAGTGGCGCTGCCCCGCCTCGGTAACCTGAATCATGCCGGCGGCGCGATTGGGTCTGGCCGGACGGCATGGCGGGCGGCGACGATCTCGGCCAGGATGGCGAGCGCGATCTCTTCGGGCGTCTGCCCACCCAGATCGATGCCGACCGGGCCGTGCAGCCGGGCCACATCACACGCATCGATCCCGGCGTCGAGCATCCGCTGGCGGCGCTGTTCCTGGGTGCGGCGGCTGCCCAGCGCGCCCACGTAGAACGCCGGGCTGGGCAGCGCCATCCGCAGCGCCGGATCGTCGAGCTTCGGGTCGTGGGTGAGCATGACCACGGCGCTGCGGCGCGTCAACGTGAGTTGCGCCAGCGCCTTGTCCGGCCATAGCGGGATGAGGCAGTCCACGTGAGGGAAGCGCTCGCGCGCGCCGAAGGCCTCACGCGGGTCGATCACGACGGTGCGAAAGCCGAGCACCTTCGCCAGCCGGGTGAGCGCGATGGCGATGTGCACGCCGCCAATCGCGATGATCTCCGGCGGCGGCGCGATCACGTCCAGGAAGACCTCGACCGGCTCCGGCGCGGCCAGCGTGGCGCGCTGCGGCTGCCCGGCGCGCATGGCGTGCTGTGCGGCGGCGATGGCGGGCGCATCCAGCCCATCGCCCAGGCCGCCGATGACCGTATCTTCTTCCCCGACGAGCATCTCCCGCCCGGCCAGCGCGCCGCCGAGCGCCGTCACCAGCGTCAGGGCGCAGGCCGCGTCAAGGTACGGGCGGATGCGCGCGAAGTGCGACCAGTCGAGCGGGCAGACGAACACATCCAGCGCGCCGCCGCAGGCCAGCCCGACATCCCAGGCGGCTTCGTCGGACACGCCAAAATGGAGCCGTTGCGGCGCGCCCGTCTTGAGCGCCTTCAGGCCGGTTTCCGCAACCGCGCCCTCGACACAGCCGCCGCTCACCGAGCCGCTGATCTGCCCGCCCGCCGTGATGGCCATCTTGGCCCCGACACGGCGCGGCGACGATCCCCAGGTCTGGATGACGGTGGCCACGGCGACCGGCTCCCGGTCTGTGAACCAGCGGTCCAGGTCGGCCAGAATCTCTTTCATGGTGTGCTCCGGATTTATCCTGCTGCTCCATCGATTCTTAGGGTCTGGACAGACCGGACTGCGGGCGCATCACGACGCGCCCCTACCCCTTGCCGCGCTGTAGGGGCGGCTCGCATGCCGCCCGGAGCGCCTGATCTGCCCCATTACTTCAATTTCATCGGGCCGCATCGCAGGTCGCTGATCCGGCGCTTGGCCAGACTCGCCGGGATGGAGTCGATCTGTGAAATTCGCATGTGTACGTTCACCGAATCGAATCGCGCCAGCGCAGAGGCAGCGCTGCGGAGCGTGCGCGCCGGGTCCGCGCCGGCGGCCATCTGCACCGCGATGTGCAACACGTCGCGCTGGTCTTCACGGGCCAGCGTCGCGGTGAAGTTCAGCACGCCGTCCAGGGCAAACAGCGCCTCGTCCAGATCGGCCATCGTCAGGCCAGGGATCGGCCCGCCCAACCGGTGCGTGATGCGTTCCAGCGTGCGCAGCGCCGTGCCGCACGGGCAAGCGCCCGGCAAAAAGCGGCTGACGTCGCCGGTGCGATAGCGCAGCAGCGGCATCCCCTCGCGGGTGAGTGTGCTGAACACCACCTCGCCGTACTCGCCATCGGGCAGGACGCGGCCCGTCGCCGGATCGACGATTTCGACCAGCAGATCGGCTTCGCGCAGGTGATAGCCCCGCCGCGCCGCGCATTCGACGCCGCCGCCCAGGCCCATCTCGGTCATGCCGTAATGGTTGTAGACCGCGCATGTGAAGGCGCGCTCGATGGCGGCTTTGATCGCGTTCGGGACGTGATCGGTGCTCAGCAACACGCTCTTGAGCCGGACCGACGCCGCATCCGGCTGGCGCGCCAGGGCGAGGACATGCGTCGGCGCGCCGACCAGCACGTTGACCTTCTCGCGGCGCATCACGTCGAGCGTCGCTGCCGCGTCGCGCACCGGGCCATGCTGGATGGGCACGGCGCCGATCCGCGCCAGGCCGACCGCCAGCAGGTCGCCCACGCTGCCGGGCGTTTGGCCGGGCAGCAGGATCAGCACGCGGTCGCCCGGATCGGTGAAGGTGGACATGCCGACGCCGAAAAAGTCCACCGTGAGCGCCTGATCGTCCGGGGTGAAATACAGCCGCTTCGGCTGGCCGGTTGTGCCGGAGCTGTCCAACGTCACGACGCGCTGAATGGCGTCCTGCGAGACGCACACGAAGGCGAGCGGGTCGGCGCGGATGTCGCCGGGGGTGGTGAAGGGCAAGCCGTCCGGCAGGGGCGCGTCGAGCGGCGCATCGGCCAGCAGATGGCGGTAGAACCGGCTCCGCTGCCGCGCCCTATCGACCGTCGCGCGCAGCCGGTGACGCTGGTAGGCGTCCAGGTCGGCGCGCTGTACCGGCGAGCCGGCCCGCCCGATCTTGTGCGCTGCCCAGGCATCCAGCGGTGTTCGCCTCACGGTCGTCGCCTCGGTGTTATGCCTTGCCATCAGCGC
>JADZBY010000085.1 GCA_020851855.1 Anaerolineae bacterium | reverse complement strand
GCCGAAGCGGGCCGCCCGTGGCGCACCTTTCACCCGTTCCCGGTGCAGTGCGTGGCCGCTATCCGGCTGCACGACGCGATCACCGGCCAGACCAGCGTCACCGAGCACCACTATCACGAAGGCCGCTATGACCCGCACACGCGCATGTTCCTGGGCTTTGGCCTGGTGGACGCCGATTCGCTGGGCGACGCCTTCATCCCCACCCTGCGCACGCGCAACGCCTATCACCTCGGCCTCGACCCGGACGATCCGGCGCGCCCGCTGAGCGACGACGAGCGCCTGCGGCTGAGCGCGCTGCGGCGGCGCTTGATTCGCTCCGAGTTCTATGGCCTGGACGGCTCCGGGCTGGAAGACCGCCCGTTCCAGGTGGTGCAGCACGACTACGCGACGCGCCTTGACCCGGCGGCGGATGGGCGTGTGATCCTCGTGCCCTACGAGGCGCGCACGCTGGAGACGCAGTACGAGCGCGAGACGGAGCCGTTCGCCTTCCGTGAGATCAGTTACGACGAACCGGACGCGCACGGCAACCTGACGCGGCAGCGGATGCGCGCCTGGCGGAGCGATCCGGGCGAAGCGCAGCCCGACCAGGACGTGACCACCGAGACGAGCTTTGCCAAGAACCTGGCGACGCACAACGTCAGCCTGCCCGCCCGCGTGACGCAGCGCGACGGAGACGGCAACCTGCTCAGCGCCTCGGTGACGCACTACGACGGCCCGCCGCACGTGGGCTTGCCCGAAGGTCAGGCCACGACGGGCGACATGACGCGCCGCCAGACGCTCATCATCGGCGATGCGCTGGCGGCGGCGGTCTATGGCGTCAACCAGCCCGACTGGGCGGCCCTGGGTTATTCGCGGCGCGACGGCGACGATGGCTGGTGGGCCACCGACGTGAGCTACGAGCGGACGGGCGACGCGCTCATCGTGCGCGGCCCGCGTGGTGCAGAGACGCGGCTGGAATATGACGCCACCGGGCAGTACCCGGCGCGCCTGACCGACGCCAAAGGGAATGTCTTCACCGGGGCCGCCGAGGCGCGCGTCTTCCAGATGGCGAGCGCCACAGACGCCAACGGCCACACGACGCGCGATGTGTTTGACGCGCTGGGCCGCGTCACGGCGTCGATCCGGCCCGGCGAGAGCGAGGCGCAGCCGGGCGTCGTGTATACCTACCGCACTGCGGCGCTGCCCGTGCGCAGCCAGACCCGGCAGCGGACGCAGGTCGGCGGCGCGGATTTCCTGGACGAGTACCAGTATTTCAGCGGGCGCGGCGAGTTCATCCAGCGCGTCGCCAACGGCGAGGGCGATTCCGGGCGGCGCTTCGTCGTGGAAGAAGCGCGCCTGTACACCTCGCGCGGGCAGGTATGCGCCCGCTACACGCCCTATTACGTCGCGAGCGCCGAGTATGCGCCGCCGCCGGATGACCAGCCGCGCCTGGTCATCCGCTTTGATGCCATCGCCCGCCTCGTCGCGCAGGAAAAAGCCGACGGCGCACGCACGGTGCAGGCCTTTGTGCGCAACACCATCGTCTTTCACGACGAGGGCGACAATGCGGGCGAGACGAACAGCCCGCTGGTCTACACGCTGGACAGCCTGAAGCGTGTGCTCGCCGTCGAGCACCTGCTCCCAGACCGCACGGTGACGCAGCGCTACGTCTTTGACGCGGCGGGCCGCACCGTGCGCATCGAGCACGCGGACGGCGGCGAGACGCGCTATGTATTCGACCTGGCCGGCCACATCCTGGCCGAGACGACGCCCGACACCGGCACAGTCCGCTTCGTCTACGACGCGGCGGGCAACCAGGTGCAGCGCACGCTGGCCAGCGGCAAGACGGTGCGCAACCGCTTCGACGCGCTGGAGCGCCTGATCGAGTCGCGGCAGGACGGCGCAGCCGAGCCGGAGATGGCCTACACCTACCTGGACGCGGGCGATCCTGCGCCGCCGGACGGCGTGCGTAACCGGATCGGGCGTCCGTGGCAGATTCGGGACCGCGCCGGGCAGATCACGTTCGCCTACGACGAGCACGGGCGCACGGTGCAGACACGGCGCGTCCTCGATGCGGCGCTGGGTGGGCAAACGCTCGTCACGGACACCGCCTACGACGCGCTGGGCCGCATCACGCGCCTGACGCTGCCCGAACCGGCCCCGCTTGCCGGGCGGCGCGTGATCGCGTACCTCTACAATGCGCGCGGCCTGCCCGACAGCGCGCCGAGTTACGTGCAGACGGCGGAATACGACGTGCAGGGCCACCTGACGCGGCTGGTGTACGCCAACGGTGCGCAAAACCTGCTCGATTTTGACCCGCTCACCGGGCGTCCGGCGCGGCTGCGCGTGCTGGCTGCGGACAATACGACGCTCCGTGACCAGACCTTCACCTACGACGCGACGAACAACCTGCGGCGCATCGACTCGCCGCTGGCGCTTGAGGCGGCGCAGTTCATCTATGACGATCTGAACCAACTGCTGAGCGCCGACTACGGGAATGGCGACCAGTTCCGCTACACGTATGCGGACGGCGGCAATATCGCGAGCATCCAGGCGCTCGGCGTGCTGAATACGTTCAGCTACGGCCCCGGCAGCGGCGCGGTGACGCAGGTCAATACACCGGGCGGACCGCAGACGTACGCCTATGACGCCGACGGCCACCTGCACAGCGCACCGTATGGCGCACTGCACTTCGATGCGCTCGACAATCTGGTGCGCGCCGATCTGAGCGATGGGCGGACTGCCGAGTACGTGTACGACTTCATGAACCGCCGCGCCGCCCGCCGCCTGAGCGACGGCGCGCTGTTCGTCACCGCCGACGAGAGCATCGAGTTTCAGCGGGGCACGCCGGTCCAATGGGTCACCTTCGGCGGGCGGCGTATTCTCGCCATCGTGAACAACATCGGCGCGTTCCTGCACCACGACCTGATCGGCACGCCGACGCTGTACACGGATGGGAGCGGGGCGCTGCTCCGGCGCATCGCGCTCGGCCCGTTCGGCTCGGTGCGCTTCGATTCCGGGCCGGCGGGCAGCGCCAGCGGGCCGCCCGGCCTGCTCGACCAACCGCTTGACGGCGAGACGGGGCTGATCTGCCTGGGGCGGCGGCTGTACGACCCGCGCCTGGGCCGCTTCATCTCGCCTGACCGCGCCGTGGGCGGCATGTTGCGCCTGGACGCCTGGAACCGCTACGTCTACGCGCATAACAACCCGCTGCGTTACGTCGATCCGACCGGGCGCTTTAGCTGGGGCGACTTTTTCGCCATCCTGGGCATCGCCATTGTCGTCGCCGCGCTGATCGTGGCCGGGTTCTTCTGCGGCGGCGCAACGTGGGCCGTGGCGGCGGGCGTCGTCGTCAGCGTCAAGGGCTTGCTCATCGGCACAGCGGTAGGCATCGCCGCAGGCGCAGTGATGGGCGGCATCGCGGCGGGCGTGGCCGGCGGCGACATCTGGGCCGGCGTGCTCCTGGGCGGCTTCCTGGGCGGCGTTGCGGGCTTCTCCGGCGGCATCCTGGGCGCGGCGGCGGGTGGGCTGGCCGGCTCGCTCTTCTCCGGCACGGTGGCATCCTACGTCTCGGCGGGCGTGAGTGGACTGGTGCAGGGCGCGCTGATGGGCGCGGCGACTGGCTTTGCCACGGGCTTCGCGGGCGGCAAAGGGACCGCCGAGAGCATGTGGACCAGCATGTGGAAGGGGGCCATCATCGGGGCCATCACCGGGTTGCTGCTGGGGCTGGCCAGCGCCTACATCTCGTCGTTCAACACCGAAACCGGGCAGGCCACGCTGCGCATCGGCGTGGACAAGCTCGATCCGCGTGTCCCGGCGGGCGGCGGCGCGCTGGATCGCGTCTCGTTCATCGACAGCTCGCTCTCGACCGGAGCAGCCATCGCTCGCAACGCCACCGGCATCAGCCCCGGCGCGGGGATCGGTACGTTCTTCTCAGTCGGGACCGGGCCGGGCGCGGCGTCGCTGATCAATATCCCCATCGGCTGGG
>JADZBY010000084.1 GCA_020851855.1 Anaerolineae bacterium | reverse complement strand
CTCGTCCGCCTGCTCCTGATCGTCATCGCCCTTCTGGCGCTGGTCAACGTGGGGCTGCTCGTCGTCCCACGCCTTCAGCAGCCGGCCACGCCCGTGCCCGGCGAACTGATCTACGTGACCACTTTCGACGGTTTCAACGACCAGTGGACTCAGGAGCGCGGCCAGACGCGGACCGAGGTCGGGGGCGGCGCGCTGCTCATTTCGAGCGATTCTCCCAACGAGGGTATTTTCTCCGCCCTGGACCGCGACCTGGGCGACTTTGACCTGACGGTGGACGCGCGCTGGCAGGCCGTGCCCGACGATTACGGGCAGGTCGCCGTCATCTTTCGCAGCGTGGACCGCGACAATTTCTATGCGTTCAAGCTGCGGGCCGACGGCGCATATCGCGTCGAGGCTGTGCGCGACGGCGCGCCGGATACGTTGAGCGAGTGGCAGATCACGCCCGTCGTGCGCACCGGGGAAGGCGCGATGAACCGCATTCGCATCGTCGGCAAGGCGTTCATCTTCACGTTTTACGTTAACGGCGAGCAACTGGCGCTGTGCCTGCGCGGACAGGACCGCAAATCGACGTGGACCGGCCCGCGCACCGGCCAGTGCATGAGCGACAACGGGCGCACCCGCCTCGAAATGGCCGACAACGCCTTCGCACGGGGCCGGATCGCGCTCGGCGCGGTCGCCAGCGAGCCGGGCACGCAGGTCGTTTTCGACAACGTGGTGATCGCCGGGCCGCGCTGAGCGAGACGAGCCAGGACGAAAGGAGAGTCGAGTGGCCACCATGACGCCCCGCCCGACCGGCATCACGCTGGACAAGACGGCGGGCGAGTTGATCATCGCCTGGGCGGACGGCGCGACGTGCCGCTATCCGCTCAGCCACCTGCGTGAAGCGTGCCCGTGTGTGGAGTGCCGGGGCGGGCACGAGAACATGGGCGCATCGCACGATCCGGAGCATATCCTCGTGCTCAAACCGGCGCGCTCGTACACCGTCGACCGCCTGGAACTGGTCGGCAACTACGGCTTGCAGCCCTTCTGGGACGACCAGCACCACACCGGCATCTACACCTGGGACTATCTGCGCCGTCTGTGCCCACCTTCCGACCCATCCAACCCATCCACCGCAGCCGAGTGACGGCGCGCCGAGGAACAAGCACCCATGCCAGACAACTACCGGCTATCCAAAGGAATCCTCATCGACGAAGACACACTCCAGGACCGGATCGAAGTCCTGGGTGGGCAGATCAACCACGACTACGCGGGCATGACCGGCCTGCTGCTGGTGTGCGTGCTCAAGGGCGGCGTATTGTTCCTCACCGACCTGATGCGCCGCATCCACGTGCCGCACGCCATCGACTTCATGGCCGTGTCCAGCTATGGCGTCGGCCAGCGCGAAACGTCCGGCGTGGTGCGCATCGACATGGACCTGCGCCAGAGCATCGAGGGCAAGCACCTGCTCATCGTGGAAGACATCGTGGACACCGGCACGACGCTGAATTACCTCAAAGGGCTGTTGCAATCGCGCCAGCCGGCCTCGATCAAGATCTGCGCGTTGTTGAACAAGCCCAGTCGCCGCGTGGCCGACATCCACATCGACTACATCGGCTTCGACATCCCGGACGTGTTCGTATACGGCTACGGTTTGGACCTGGACGAGCTGTACCGTAACCTGCCTTACGTCGCCATCGCCAAGTGACGCCGACGATGCCGACGGACGCTCCCAACGCGGAGCAGCTCGCCCTACAGCCCGCGCCCTTTGCGCTGGCCTGGCCGCCCGTGCTCGCCGCCGTGCGCGACGCGCTGGCCACGTGGAGCCGGCGCGAACCGGTGCTGCTGGTTGGCGGCGCGGTGCGTGATGCCCTCTTGCGCCGCCCGGTGAAAGACCTGGACTTTGCCACGCCCGGCGATGGCCGGGACGTGGCGCGGCGGCTGGCCAATGCGTTGGGCGGCGCGTTCTTTCCGCTGGATGCCGAGCGCAAGGTCGGGCGCGCCATCGTGGAATATCAGGGCGAGCGCTTCATGCTCGACGTGGCGCAATTTCGCGGCCCGTCGTTGCTCACTGACCTGACCGGTCGCGATTTCACGATCAATGCGCTGGCCGCGCCGCTCGATGGCGACCTGCAATCGCTCTACGATCCCACCGGCGGCCTGGCGGACTTGCGCCACAAGCGGCTGCGCCTGTGTGCGCCGGACAGCATCGCCCAGGACCCGGTGCGCGCGCTGCGGGCCGTCCGGCAGAGTGTGGCGCTCCAGTTCCAGATCGAGCCGGAGACGCGCAAGGCCGTGCGCCGAGACGGGCCGCGCTTCGTCCACTCCTCGCCGGAGCGGGTGCGCGACGAGTTCATGACCATGCTGGGCGGTCCGAGGCCACATGTGGCGCTGCGGGCGCTGGACGCGCTCGGCCTGCTGGCGCTCATCGTGCCCGAAGTCGAGGCCATGCGCGGCGTAGAGCAGTCGCCGCCGCACATCCACGACGTGTGGCAGCATACGCTGAGCGTGGTGGAGCGGCTGGACGGCGTGCTGACGACGATCAGCCCGGCCCGCACCGACGACAGCGCCGCCGACGCCGCCTTTGGCCTGATCGTGTACCTGCTCGACCGCTTCCGGGCGGCGTTGCAGGCGCACCTGGCCGCGCCGCTGCCCAACGGTCGCCGCGTCACGGCGTTGCTCGTGCTGGCGGCGCTGCTGCACGATTGTGGCAAGCCGCCCACGGCCAGCCGGGGCGCGGATGGGCGGATTCACTTTTACCAGCACGAACGGATCGGGGCAGACCTGGCGCTGGCGCGTTGCCGGGCGCTGCGCCTGTCCAACGACGAGGCCGAGCGGGTGAGCGCCATCGTCCGCCACCACATGCGCCCGATGATGCTGCGCCAGTCGTCCGGGGAGCAGGTGTCGCGGCGGGCTGTACACCGCTTCTGGAAGGCGGCGGGCGAGGCCGGCATCGACGTGTGTGTGCTCACGCTGGCCGATTACCTGGGCATGGTCGGCCCGACGCTGCATGTGCCGGACTGGCTGGCCATGTTGCAGGTGTCCGGGGCGCTTCTCGACGGCTACCTGAACCGGCGTGAAGAGATCGTGACGCCGCCGCCGCTCGTGACCGGGCACGGGCTGATGCAGGAATTGCAGGTGAAAGCCGGGCCGCTGGTCGGGCAGATTCTGGCGGCCATCAGCGAAGCGCAGGCGGCGGGCGAGGTCACCACGGTAGACGAGGCGCTGGCGCTGGCGCGAATGCTCTTGGACCGCCCAAGCCGGCAAGCGCCAGACGAGGATGCCGGGGAGTGAGGTTGTCCTCACCCCCGACCCCTCTCCATGTCCGCCACCCCAAAGGGGACCCCGTCGGCATGGAGAGGGGAGATCGGACGGCCTGGCGGGCGCGCGCTTTCCCCCTCTCTACGCGGTACTCCGCGTGGAGAGGGGGCAGGGGGTGAGGCGGAGCGGACAACGCAGGCGTTGTCCCTACGAGGTAGCACGCTCGCCTTGAGCATTTGCACAACGACTCCGCACTTGACAGCCGTTTCTTTCACAGTTATGCTGATGGCGTTGTAGGAAACGAAAGTGAATCGAACGCACCATGTTCACGTTCTGCGTTGAGAAGAAGGCCAAGAAGCGTTACACCACCCGGTCGAGTGGTTCGCTTCGTGCCGCCTGAACGCAGCACACGAGCAAGCGAAACAGAGAGCCACTCGAAGAGAGTGGCTCTTTTTGTTTCAAGGACCAAAACGCCATGAACCTGATCTGCACGCTCCACCACATCGATATGAGCTTCAAGCGCAGCAAGAAGCCATTCCCACCCCCACGGCGATTGTGATGCCCAGTGGAGCGCTTATGCACGCCTAGCGCGCCCGGACGGACGAAATCAATCGCCGCCGGGCGCGCTTTTTGTTTCTTCTGCCTTGTCCGCCAATCCGAAACCTGAGCCATTCCGAGAGGGAAAATACCATGTCCGAAATCCATTGTGTTGAGTGTGACGCGCTGGTCGGCCTGCCCGCCGACGTGATGCAGGGCGAGATCGTGGCCTGCGGCGACTGCGGCGCGGAGCTGGAAGTCGTCGCGTTGGAGCCGCTTACTGTCGATCTCGCCCCGCGCGAGATGGAAGACTGGGGAGAATGAGCGCCATGCCGCCCCGAGTCGGTATCCTGTGCAGCCGCGTCCGCACCGAAGAAAAGCTGCTCTTCGACGCCTTCGAGGCGCTCGGCGTGACGCCCATCCGCTTTGACGAGCGCGAGATCGTCGCCCGCGTGGGCGAGTTTGCGCCGCCGGTCGATGTGCTGATGGAGCGCAGCGTGAGCACCAGCGCCGGGCTGGTCGCCGTGCAGCTTTTTGAGGCGGCGGGTGTGCGCACCGTCAACACGTATGCCACGTCCAGCGTGTGCGCCGACAAAATCCGCACCACGCTGGCGCTGGCGGCGGCGGGCGTGCCGCAGCCGCGCACCGAGATCGCGCTCTCGCCCGAAGCGGCCTTGCAGGCGGTCGAGAATATCGGCTATCCCGCCGTGCTCAAGCCGCCGGTCGGCTCGTGGGGGCGGCTGCTGGCGCGCGTCAGCGACCGCGACGCGGCAGAGGCCATCATCGAGCACAAAGACGTGCTCGGCGGCGTCGGCCACCACATCTACTACGTGCAGGAGTACGTCCAGAAGCCGGGCCGCGACATCCGCGCCTTCGTCGTCGGAACACAGTGCATCGCCGCCATCTACCGCCAGTCCGAGCACTGGATTACGAACACGGCGCGCGGCGGCCAGGCGTCAAACTGCCCCGTCACCGGCGAGATCGCGGACCTGTGCGCGCGGGCGGCGCGGGCGGTGACCGGCGGGCAGGGCGGCATCCTCGCCCTGGACCTGTTCGAGACGCCCGACCGGGGCCTGCTCGTATGCGAGATCAATCACACCATGGAATTTCGTAACTCCATCGCGCCCACCGGCGTGGATATCCCGGGCCGCATGGCGCGTTACGTGCTGGAAAGCGTCGGGGTGGCGGCATGAGCGGGGCGCACGAGACGAGCGGACAAGGGCGCTTGCGCGTCGGCATCGTCGGCGCGTCGGGCTACGCCGGCGGCGAGCTTCTGCGGCTGCTGGCCGGCCATCCCGGCGCAGAAATTGCCGCGGCGACCTCGGAGCGGCACATCGGCAAGCACTTCCACCAGGTTCACCCTCACCTGCGCGGGCGAATCGAGGGCCGTTTCGTCGGGCGTGAGGCGCTTGCCGCCTGCGATGTGCTGTTCCTGTGCCTGCCGCACGGCGAAGCGCAGAATCACATTGACCACTACGCCGGGCTTGCCCCCACGATCATCGACCTGAGCGCCGACTTCCGCCTGCGCGACGGGGCGGTGTACCAGGCCGCCTATGGCGAAGCGCATCACGCGCCGGAATGGCTGCCGCGCTTCGTATACGGCCTGCCGGAGCTATACGCCGACCCGCTGCGCGCTGCGCGGTATGCCAGCGGCGTGGGCTGCAACGCTGCCGCCGTCACGCTGGCCGTCTGGCCGTTGGTGCGCGCCGGATTGTTGCCCGCCGACCAGCCGCTCGTGGCCGACGTGAAAGTCGGCAGCAGCGAGGCGGGCGCGTCGCCCAGCGAGTCGAGCCATCACCCGGTGCGCGCGGGCGCGG
>JADZBY010000083.1 GCA_020851855.1 Anaerolineae bacterium | reverse complement strand
TGATCCGGGCGGCGCTGGAGCATGGCGCGCGGCGATTGCTCATCGGCATCGGCGGCAGTGCGACGAATGACGGCGGCGCGGGTTGCGCCGAAGCGCTCGGCTTCAAACTGCTGGACGAGAGCGGCCAACCGATCTCACCCGGCGGCGCGGGGCTGGCCCAACTGGCGCGCATCGACGGCGACGAGGCCCGCCGGTGGCTCGATTCGCTTGGACCGCTCGACATTCGTGTGCTCTCCGACGTGACAAACCCGCTGACCGGCCCGGACGGCGCGACGACCACCTTTGCCCGGCAAAAGGGCGCGACCGACGACATGCTGCCCTTTTTGGATGCCAATCTGGCGCACCTGGCGAACGTGATGCGGCGCGACCTGGGCGTTGACGTGGAGCACGCGCCCGGCGCGGGCGCGGCAGGCGGCCTGGGCGCGGGCCTGATGGCGTTCCTCGGCGCGCAACTTGCGCCCGGCGGCGCGGTGCTCATCGATCTGCTCGGCTACGCGGACAAGCTGGCGGGCTGCGATGTGGTGATCACCGGTGAGGGCGCGCTGGATGCACAGACCAGCGGCGGCAAGGGCGTGCAGCGCATCGCGGAAGCCGCCGCCGGGGCCGGAGTCCCGGTCATCGCGCTGGTGGGCGCGCTCAAGGCCGATCCCGGCGCGCTGCGGGCGATGGGCATTCTCGCCGCGTGGAGCATCGTGCCCGGCCCGATGGCGCTCTCCGACGCGCTAAGGAACGCGGAAGCTTACCTGACCCGCGCCGCGACGATGGTGGGGAATATGCTGGCGACGGCGGAGCGACGATAAACGATAGTATTCACATCCCTGGCGCTACGCTCGGAACCCAGATTGGATGTTCGACGCGGTAGGGCGGATAGGGAATCCTTCGGAACGTGCCTTTGTCCGTGACGATTGCGAGCGTACTGCCGTTTGATTGGTTCGGGGCGAAAGGTTCCACACCCGCAATGAAGCCAGTGGAAGGATCGAGACTCATATCGCCAATGCGTCCCTCGCCCCATGGGACATCTGTTCCCAGGGTGACTGTAGGCAGTCGATAGAACACCTCAAGTAGCCCATCGGCTAGGGTGTAATGAAAGAGATGGGCATTCTCGTCCTGGGATGACACGGCGGCGAAGAAGAAACCGGATTCGTCCGCTTCCCAAAAAGGGCAACTCGTCTGACTAAGACTACCCTGTCCACTCTCCGCACTGATGACCCGCAGAAGTTGGCCGTCCATATCCGCCAGACCAAGTGTATCGCCGCGCCCGTTGCCCAGGAGACTCAGGTACGTGCCTCGTGGCGAAAAGTCGATGCATATCTGCGTCAAGCTGCCCAACCGATCCGCCTGTGCACGCAGGCGTGCGCCCAGGTCGAGCCGCCGTCCCGTCTGGCGATCGATGAGCATCTGAGGCGCACCGAGCAGAGTACGAGCCGGGTTCCCAGCATTCACCAGGATGAAGCGCAGGTCTGGCGTCCAACTCAAGCTTGGCACGGTCACATAGCCGTTCTGCACGTAAAATGGCTCGCGGTGCACAACGTGGAGTGTCTCACCACTGGAAACGTCTGCTTCGAGCACATTCGCTTCGTTTTCCGCTTCAGCGGCGAAGATGATTCGCTGTTCGTCTTGCGACCAGCTAATTCTGCTGAGCTGATCAAGTCCCTCTGAGGGGCGGAGCAATGGCTTCTGTTTGAAACACTGCAAAAACTCGCCGGCGCGGCTAAGCAGACAGACTTCTCCGTGAGATTGTAACCATTCTCCGTTTCGGGATAGGCCCGCGAATCGGTACACTGCCAGTGCTTGACCATCCGGCGACCATCGTAAGGCGTAAATCTGATTCTGTATACCTTCCTCTACATAGAAGGGAAGAATGGAGTCCGCCTGGGCATCGTAACGGGCCAGCCAGGCGGTCGCGTTGCCTGCTAGTTCGAATGCGGTGAAGACTATGTCGCTGCCCACCCGTTCGCTCTGCACCACATATCGACGACCCTCTCGGGAGACTATCGCGAGAAGAAGAATAGTCAGGATGAGTACAAGGCTCTTGCGCGCTGGCATTGGTGCTCCGCACGATCATCATAGAGGAGCATTTTAAGCCTCTCTCACGTTCCGGGACAGTGGCCACTTGTGGCCATTCTGTCTCACCATCCCCCTTGTCAGGCCCCCGGATCGGGTGTACACTTCCCCCGTTTTGGCAAGTACGCCGGGCGGCGACGATTGCCGACGCCCAGGCGGCTTTCCGCTCCCGTGGGACGCCCGTCCCCGCCGGGGGCAAACCCGTGGAAAGGAACAGGTTATCTCCACATGCGCAACTACGAGTTGACGTATATTGTCGCGTCCGATGTTGACGAAACCGAGTTCGGCAACATCCTCAACCAGGTCACCGGCTGGGTCGAAGACGGCTCCGGCAAGGTGGCGAAGGTCGATCAGTGGGGCCGCCGTCGCCTGGCGTATCCCATCTCCGAGTACACCGAAGGCTATTACGTGACGCTCGTTCTGGAAATGAACCCCGCCAGAGCCGCCGAACTGGAACGTAACCTGCGGTTGGCCGAAAAGGTGCTGCGCCACCTGCTCATCCGCGCCGACGAAAAGTAACCGGGACGAAACCAGGGGACGGACTGTACCAGCGCACGGCTGCCCGGCGTGGCGAAAGAGTCACCGGCAGCGCGACGCCCGGAGTGAGCTGCTGGAAAGCGCCTGACTGGTGTGAAGCGAAATAAGGAAGCGTGGAATGGCTCGCGGATTGAATAAGGTCATGATCATCGGTACGCTGGGCCGCGATCCGGAGATGCGCTACACGCCAAGTGGCCGCCCGGTGACCAGCTTCAGCGTTGTCACCAGCCGGACCTGGACCAGCGCCGACGGCGAGCGCCGCGAAGAACATGAGTGGTTCAACGTGGTGGCCTGGGGCACGCTGGCCGAGATCTGCAAGTCGCACCTGAAGAAAGACCAGCAGGTCTACATCGAGGGGCGGCTCCAGACGCGCGGCTGGGAAGATGACGAGGGCAAACGCCATTATCGCACCGAACTGGTGGCCAACGAGATGATCGTGCTGGGCGACCGGCGCGGCGCTCCGATTGACTACGCCCAGGAACAGGATGAGGGCGACGACGGCGATTACGCATTCTAATCCCAATGTGGGCTGGCGCGCGAGTGGCCGGGTCCGAACCGAGACGACGACAACCTGCGGATCGAAACGAACGAGACGAACGACACGACACGAAAGGAGAGCGCACGTCTGGCGCGACGCCGGGCGTGACGACGAAGAACATGGCCGATAATGAACAGAACCTGCACGATGAGGTCGAAGAGCGCAGCCCCGAAACCGGGGGTGGTTCCGGGCATGGCCGGATGGGTCCCCGCCGCCGGTCCTACAACCTGCGCCTGGGCAAAACGCCGGTGGAGCTGTACAAGGATGTGGAGCTGCTGCGCCGTTACCTGACCGAGCGCGGCAGAATCCGCCCCCGGCGTCAAACGGGCCTGTGTGCACGCGACCAGCGCCGCCTGGCGGTTGCCGTCAAGCGGGCGCGACACCTGGCGCTACTGCCCTTCACGGCGGAACATGCGCGGGGCGACTGAGCAACGCAGAAAACAGCACGGCATGGCGGCTTGCCCCGCCCGTAGTGGGCCTTGCAGGTGCACAGGAAGATTGATAAGGCATGTCCAAAAGAGATAAGACCACCGGGCTGCCGGCGCAATCGAAGCGTGTCGCGGACCGGAAATACCTCTCCCGTGCGGAGCGCGAGCAGCGCGCCAACCGCATTATCCTGACCAGCGCGCTGATCATCGCCGGCGCGGTCGTGGTGCTGCTGCTGGCGGCGGTGCTGGTGGACAACGTGATTCGTCCCAGCCAGTCGGTGGCCAGCGTGGGGAGCGCGAGCATTTCGGCGCGGGACTTCGAGCGGCGCGTGCGTTTTGAGCGCTGGCGCACCGGGCTTCAGGTCGCCGCCGTGGCGCAATTTGCGCCGCAGCTTTTGCAGGACCAGACCAGCCCCTTCTACGCCAGCTACCAGAACCTGCAAATCCCGTCCCTGATGGGCCAGCAGGTGCTAAATGACATGGTTGACGGCCTGGTCATCAAGCAGTACGCGGCGGACAACGGGATCACAGTCAACGACGACGAGATCGACAAGTACGTCTACGATCTGTTCGGCTTCCAGCCCACGCCGATGACCGAAACGCCGACGCGCACACCGTCCCTGACGCTGACGCCGCTGGTGTCGGCGACGCCCTCGCCCACGGCCACACAGACCACCGAGCCGAGCGAGACGACGACGCCTATCCCGGCCACGTCGACTCCGGTCCCGACCGGTGTGCCGACGGCGACGCCCGGCCCGACCGAGCAGTACGAGAACTTCGTGCAGAACCGCCGCGACTATATCGATGAGGCGGCGCGCCTGACCGGCTACGGCGAGGCGGAGATTCGCGCCGTGTTCGCCGAAGAGGCGCTGCGCGAGAAGGTGCTGCGCGCGGTGGCCGGCGATCCGCCCACCGAGCAGGAGCAGATCAAGGCCCGCCATATCCTGGTGAAGTCGAGTGACGAGGCCCAGGAGATTCTGGCGGCGCTGCAACAGGGCGAGCCGTTCGCGGCGCTGGCCCGCGCCAATTCGACCGACCAGGGCAGCAAAGACCAGGGCGGCGAACTGGGCTGGCAGGGCAAGGGCGTGTACGTGCCGGAGTTCGAAGAGGCGATCTGGAACGCCGAGCCGGGCCAGATTCTCGGCCCCATCGACACCACGGCCAACGGCGAGAACTTCGGCTTCCATATCATCCAGGTCGAAGAGCGCGCCATGCGCCCACTGACCGACTCGCAGGCGCAGCAGGTCCAGCAGCAGGTCTTCAGCGACTGGCTGGAGAGCGAGCGCGAGCGCCTGAACGCCCAGACGTTCAGCGCCTGGCGGGACTTCGTGCCCGAAGAGCCGACGCTGGCCGACCTCGGCCTCGGCTGAGCCGCGTGATCGACCGGCGCGCCGGGCAAGTGCTCCGCGCGCTGGTATGGTATAAACTCTCATGTCCCTGTACACCCGGCCTTCTACAGAGGACCGGGTGTCTTTTTGGCGCTGTTCGCAGGTACATCAGAGGGGGGCTATTCATGAAGAACAGTGGACTGCTGCGGGATGGGCTGGCCGAGTTCATCGGGACATTCATGCTCATCTTCGTCGGGGCGGGCGCGGCCACCGGGCTGGCGCAGACGGGCGATGCGTCGGCCAGCCTGCTCCTCGTGGCGCTGGCGCACGGGCTGATCCTGATCACGATCATCACCACGTTCGGGCATATCTCCGGGGCGCACGTCAATCCGGCGGTGACATTGGGGCTGCTCGTCGGCGGCAAGATCGACGTGGTGCGGGCGGTGGCCTATTGGATCGTGCAGTTCGCGGGCGGCATCGCCGGGGCGGCGATGGTGCGCGTCATCTTTCCCGATCCGGGCTTCATCGGCCAGACTGTGCCCGCGCTGGGCATCACCGATGGCATGGTCATTGTCATCGAAGGGCTGCTGACGGCGTTTCTGGTCAGCGCGGTGTATCAGAACGCGGTGTACGCCAAGACGGGCAACATCGCCGGGCTGGCCATCGGGCTGACGCTCGCGGCGGCGATCCTGCTGGGCGGGCCGTTGACGGGCGGCTCCCTCAATCCGGCGCGCACGCTCGGCCCGGCGCTGGTGAGTGGCGTCACGGACAGCCTGCCCGCCTACCTGATCGGCATGGCCGCGGGCGCTGTGGCAGCCGGCTTGCTGCACGGCTACGTCTTCACCCCGACGCGCGGCGCAGGCGAGCCGGGGCGGTAGAGAAAACCCTCACTCCCCCAACCCCTCTCTCCCTCAGTGCGAGAGGGGAGTAAAGCGCGATACAGCCTCGGATTCTCTCCCCTCTCCATGAGGGAGAGAGGCGGGGGGTGAGGGTTCGTCCCACGCCCTCTCCCAGCGGGCGAGAGGGGAGAAGGCCGCGATACAGCCTCGGATTCTCTTCCCTCTCCATGAGGGAGAGGGGCGGGGGGTGAGGGTTCGGCTCACGCCCTCACATGGTTCTCGCCGCGCACCACCCATTTGTACGTGGTCAGCTCGCGCAGCGCCATCGGGCCGCGCGCGTGCAATTTCTGCGTGCTGATGGCGATCTCCGCGCCCAGGCCAAGCGCCCCACCGTCGGTGAAGCGTGTCGAGGCGTTTACGTACACCGCCGCCGAGTCGACCTCGTCCACAAAGCGCGCCGCGTTGGCCTCGTCGCGGGTCAGAATGCCGTCGCTGTGGCCGGTGCTGTGCGCGGCGATGTGCTCCAGCGCCTCGTCCAGCCCACTCACGACGCGGACACCAAGCACCAGACTCAGCCACTCGGTATCAAAATCATCCGGCCCGGCAGGCTGCACGTCGGCTCCGGCCACATCGCGCCCGCGCAAGACGTCCCAGGCCAGCGGATCGAGCCGGAACGCGACGCCCGCCCTGCCGAGATGGTCGATCAGGCGCGGGATGAAGTCGCCCGCCACACGCGGATGGACGAGCACCGTATCGAGGGCATTGCATACCGTTGGGCGCTGCGTTTTTGCGTTGAAGATCACGTCCAGCGCGGGCGACAGGTCGGCGCTCTCGTCCACGTAGAGATGGCAGATGCCGATTCCACCCGTGATGACCGGGATAGCGCTGTTTTCGCGGCAAAACTGGTGCAGACTCTGGCCGCCGCGTGGGATGATCAGGTCGACGTACTCGTGCAGGCGCAGTAACTCGCCCACGTAGCGCCGATCCCGGTCGGTGATGAGCTGCACCACGTCCGGCGGAAAACCCGAGGCGGCCAGCGCATCGCGGATCACGCCCACCAGCGCTACGTTGCTGCGCAGCGTCTCCGAGCCGCCGCGCAGGATGGCGGCGTTGCCGGATTTGATGGCCAACACGCTCACATCCACGGTGACGTTGGGCCGCGCCTCGTAGATCACGCCCAGGACGCCGAGCGGCGTGCGGCGCTTTTCGACATGCAGGCCGTTCGGCAAGACTGCCGCATCGAACACCTCGCCCACCGGATCGGGCAAAGCCGCGACACTGCGCGTATCGGCGGCGATGCCCGGCAGCCGTTTGGCCAGCGAGAGCCGGTCGAGCATGGCGGCGCTCAGCCCGGCGGCGCGCGCGTCGTCCATGTCCAGCGCGTTGGCGGCGAGGATCGTATCGGCGTGCGCCTCAAGCGCGTCGGCAACGGCGAGGATGGCCGCGTCTTTCTGCGCCGTGGCAGCGCGGGCAAGGGCGCGGCTGGCGGCGCGCGCCGTCTTGCCCATCTGCCGCAGGTCGAGCCGTGTCTGGGCCGTGTCGAGGGTCATACGGTCACTCTCCGAGAATACGCAACGCTTTCGGGAAGCTGGTCAGCACCTCGACGCCGTCTTCGGTGACCAGCACGTCATCTTCGATGCGCACGCCGCCCAGGCCCGGCAGGTAAATGCCCGGCTCGATGGTGAAGACCATGCCCGGCTCCAGGCGTTGTGGGTTGCCCTCGCGGATGTAGGGCGGCTCGTGGATGTCGATGCCCAGGCCGTGGCCGGTGCGGTGCAGGAAATACTCCCCATAGCCCGCCTCGCTGATCACGGCGCGCGCCGCGCGGTCTACATCCTGCGCCGGGACGCCGGGTCTGGCGGCGCGGATGGCGGCCTCGTTGGCGGCCAACACCACCTCGTAGACGTGCGCCAGCTTCGGGTCTGGCGCGCCGACGGCAAAGGTGCGCGTCAGGTCCGAGCAATAGCCGTCTACCCGTGTGCCGAAGTCGAAGAGCAGCAAGTCGCCCTTGCCGATGACGCGGTCCGAGATCGTACCGTGCGGCTCGGCGCTGACCGGCCCGCTGACCACAATGGGCGCGAAAGCGTCCTCGCCGCCGCCCGCCGCCTGAAGCGCCTTGAGCAGCATGACGCTGACCTGCCGCTCGGTCATGCCGGGCCGCACTTCCGCCGCCGTCTCTTCAAGCGCCTGTTCGGTGGCGGCGATGGCGCGACGCATGGCGGCGATCTCGTCGGGCGTCTTGTGCAGACGCAAGGGCATCAGGGCTTCTTCGGCGTGCTCCACGACCGCGCCCGGCGCGTAACGCTGCAAGAGCTGGCCTTCCAGCACGCGCATGGTCAGCCCTTCGACGCCCAAGCGCTTGCCGTTCCCGGCCAGATTCAGGGCGCGACATGCCTGCTGGATAGCCGGTTCCGGGCCTTCGGTGTCGTTGTAGGCGAACCAGCGGAACGGCAGGT
>JADZBY010000082.1 GCA_020851855.1 Anaerolineae bacterium | reverse complement strand
GTGAGCTGTGCGCCATCCCCAGCGCAGACAGCCAGATCGGCCCCGTCGGGGAGCGCGCCGCCGCCGAGATGCGCGCCCTGGGCTTTGACGAGGTGCGCTTTGACCGGATGGGCAACATCCTGGGGCGCATCGGGAATGGCCCGATCACGCTGCTCTACGACAGCCACATCGACACGGTGGGCGTCGGCGACCCGCACGAGTGGGAATGGGACCCCTTCACCGGCAAGATCGAAGACGGCGTGTTCTATGCGCGCGGCGCGTGCGACGAGAAGGGCAGCACGCCGGGCATGATCTACGGGCTGGCGCTCGCCCGCGACCTGGGCCTCTTGGACGGCTTCACCGCGTACTATTTCGGCAATATGGAAGAGTGGTGCGACGGCATCGCGCCGCACGCCCTGGTCGAGGCGGAAGGCATCCGGCCCGATTTTGTCGTCATCGGCGAGCCGACGCGGATGCAAATCTACCGGGGCCAGAAGGGCCGCGTGGAGATGAAGGTCGTCTCCAAAGGCCGCAGCGCCCACGCCGCCAGCAACCACCTGGGCGACAACGCCATCTACAAACTGCTGCCCATCATCGAGCGCATCGCCAACATGGAGCCGGAGCTTGGCGATGACCCGTTCCTCGGCCACGGCAAGATCACCGTCACCGACCTGCACGTCAAGACGCCCTCGATCAACGCTGTGCCCGACGAAGCGACCATCTTCATCGACCGGCGCATGACCTTTGGCGAAACGCCGGAGAGCGTGCTCCAGCAGGTGCGCGACGTGGTGGGCGACCGGCCCGGCGTCCGCATGGAACTGCTGCACTACGACGAGCCGAGCTATACCGGCTTCGTCTTCCCCGTGGACAAGATTTTCCCGTCGTGGGCGCTGCCCGCCGACCACAAACTCGTGCGGGCCGGGCAGGAAGCGCTGCGCCTCTTGACCGGCAGCGCGCCGGAGTCGGGCAAATGGAATTTTTCCACGAACGGCATCTACTGGATGGGCAAAGCGGGCATCCCCAGCATCGGCTTCGGGCCGGGCGACGAGGTGCACGCCCACACGGTCATCGACCAGGTGCGCCTGGATGATGTGGTGGACGCGACGGCGTTTTACGCGCTGCTGCCTGCACTGTTGAAGGCGTAACGCGGCGAGCAATGCCCCATGATCGACCTGGACTGGATCGAGCCGGGACGACTGGCCGCCGGGCCGCTCCCGCTGGACGGTGAAGACGTTCAGGGGTTGTGCCTGGACGGCATCCGCGCCATTGTCACGCTGACCGAGGCGCCGCTCACCGTGCAGCGTGGCGTCACGCCCGATCTGCTCGGCATTCTGGACCTGCGCGTCCTGCACGCGCCCATCCCCGATGGCCTGCCGCCTGAGCCAAAACGGGCGGCGGCCATCGTCCGCTTCATGCAGCAGGCCATCGCGGACAGCCGCCCCGTGTACCTGCACTGCCACGCCGGGATCGGGCGCACCGGCACGCTTCTGCACGCCTACTACCTGCACAACGGCCTGGACCTGAACGCCGCCAAGGCGCTCATCGCAGAGCGGCGGCCCATGAACGGCTTCTACGCGCTCACGCTCGCCCAGCGCCGCTTTTTGGAGCAGTATGCCCCTTCGCCGCCCGAAATCGGATAGAATATCGGCCCACTTTCACCACCTGCCAGAGGAGTACGAACAATGCAGACTGACCTGCGTGGCCGCGACCTGATCACGCTTCAAGAATGGACGATGGATGAGCTGGAGACGGTCTTTGACGTGGCCTGGGACCTGAAGCGCAAGCGCGCCCTGGGCGAGCCGCACGCCCTGCTCCGCGACAAAGTGCTGGCCCTGCTCTTCTTCTTCACCAGCACGCGCACCCGCGTCAGCTTCGAGGCGGGCATGGCGCAGCTTGGCGGCCACGCGCAGTTCATCGACAGCGATACGACGCAGATCTCGCACGGCGACACGGCCAAAGAGATCGGCGAGATCGTGGGCCGTTACTGCGACGGCATCGCCATCCGCCAGTGCGACTGGGATTTCGGCAACACGTACATCCGCGAAGTAGCTAAAGCCAGCCGCGTGCCGGTCCTGAACATGCAGTGCGACGTGTACCATCCGTTCCAGATTCTAGCCGACGCCATGACTATCATGGAGAAGTTCGGACGCAACCTGAAGGGCCGCACCATCAACGTGAGCTGGGCCTATGCCGCCAGTTACCAGAAGCCGATCTCCGTCCCGCAAAGCCTGATCCTGCTCATGACGCGCTTCGGCATGAACGTGAAGCTGACGCACCCGCCGGAATACAAGCTCATGCCGGACATTCTCGATCAGGCGCGCGACAACGCGAAGAAGAGCGGCGGCGCGTTCGAAATCCTGCACGACTTTGACGAGGGCTTCAAGGACGCGGACATCGTGTACCCGAAGTCGTGGGGCGCGCTGCTAACCACGACGGACAACGCCGAATCGGCGCGCATCGGCAAGCAGTACACGGACTGGATCACCGACTCGCGGCGCATGAAACTGGCCAAAGAGCACGCCGTGTACATGCACTGCCTGCCCGCCGACCGCAACATCGAGGTCACCGACGAGGTCATCGACGGCCCGCAGAGCATCGTGTACGATGAGGCCGAAAACCGCCTGCACGCCCAGAAGGCGGTCATGGCGCTGACCATGCGCTGAGATACCGGCCTCACCCCTGACCCCTCTCCATCGTACGCGATGGAGAGGGGAATCGCCGTGCGATTTCTGGCGGCGCGGGTGGACGTCGGGCGACGCAGGCGTCGTCCCTACACGGTGCAATTCGCAGGGACAAGGCCTGCCTTGTCCGCAAGGGCATCGCCCGCATGGGCCTTATGGCGGACGACGCAGGCGTCGTCCCTACACGGCGCAATTCGCAGGGACAAGGCCTGCCTTGTCCGCAAGGGCATCGCCCGCATGGGCCTTACGTCGGACGACGCAGGCGTCGTCCCTACACGGCGCAATTTGTAGGGACAAGGCCTGCCTTGTCCGCAAGGGCATCGCCCGCATGGGCCTTGTAATGGAATCCCATACCGAAAAGCGTATTTTGCTCGTGAACACTCCCCAGATTCAAATGTTCTCGCTGCCCGGTCTGCCCATCGTGAAGCCGGGCGACGACGTGGCCCGCCTGATCGCGGATGGCCTGGAGCGTGGTGGGCTGGTCCTTCAACCGAGCGATATTCTCGTCGTCACGTCCAAGATCGTCTCCAAATCCGAAGGGCGCTTCGTGGACCTGCGCACGGTGACGCCCTCGGAGCGGGCGCGGCAGGTGGCAGCCATCACCGGCAAAGAGCCGGAACTGGTCGAAGTCATCCTGTCCGAGTCGGCGTCCATCTCGCGGATGCGGCAGGGCACGCTCGTCACGCGCCACCGGCTCGGCTTCGTCTCGGCCAATGCCGGGATCGACCGCTCCAACGTCGGCCCGGACGGCGAAATGTGGGTGCTTTTGCTGCCCGTGGACCCGGATGCGTCGGCGCGGCGGCTGCGCGAGGCGCTGCACACGCTGACGGGCGTCGCGCCGGCCATCGTCATCAGCGATACGCACGGGCGACCGTTCCGGCTGGGCAATGTGGGCGTGGCCATCGGCGCGGCGGGATTGCCCGCCCTGCTCGATCTGCGCGGGCGCGATGACCTGTTCCACCGCAAGCTGATGCACACCGACATCGCGCTGGCCGACGAACTGGCCGCCGCCGCCGACCTGCTGAGCGGACAGGCGGCAGAAGGGCGGCCCGTGACGCTCATCCGGGGTGTGTGCCTGCCGCCCGGCGCGCCCGACGATGGCCGCGCCGCCGACCTCAACCGCCCGCTCGACCTCGACCTGTTCCGCTGAAGCATTTCGCCGCCCGTATCCTTTGCCGTGCGCCGGGTTGTATTGTGTAGGAAACGGGTGGTTCAGGAGTTAGCGATGGTTCACGGAAACTCAACGTCCGGGCGATACGGGCGGCTGGCGGCGCTGGTCATGGCGGCGCTGCTCGTCGCCGGGTGCGGCGGCGGCGCGGTCATGCGCGATGACACCGCCGCAAACCTGATGCCCAACCTGCCCGGCTTTTCATCGCAGAACACGCTCGACCTGCAAGACGCCATCGCCAAGATCGCGGGCGTCGCGTCGCTGGCGGCGGCCCAGCCGGAGATCACGGCAGTCATCGCGGCGGCGAGCAGTCTGGCGCGCTGTTACCAGGAAGCGGGCGCAGTCGAAGGGCGCGTCTATACGCGGGACGCCGATCCGCTTCAGGCCGGTCTGATCCTCATCGTCAACCGCAACCAGCTCACCAACCCGGCGCTGCTGTCAAACTGCATCTTCGGTCAGGACAGTGGGCCGAGCATCATGGCCCAGTCGGCCATCCAGCCCTGCGCGAACGTCTATTCGCTGCCGCGCGACAACAACGAGTTCTACATCGCCTACGTAGGCACCGATCCGAGCGTGTGCACCGAATTTTGCAGCGCGCTGCAAGGCTGTGTGCAGTGAGGTTGGTCGCGTCGCCCAATGAGCGGACAACGCAGGCGTTGTCCCTACGGCGCGACGTGTAGGGACGAGGCCTGCCTCGTCCACATCGGCATTAAGCGGCATCGTGCACGTTCGTATACCCCGCCCATTGCCGCCCTCACAGCGCCAGCTTCGAGGGCCGGACCGGAGGATCGGCGTCGCGCGGGCCGGGCGATTCGGGCAGCGAATCGGGCGGTGCGGGATGTGCGGGCGGCTGGATTGGGAGACGCACGATGCGCCGCGTCTCGGTCATGGGCCGGATCGCTTTCATCGGGCGGGTGTCGCTGGCGTCGCTCTCCGGCGACGGTTCGGGCGTTGGCGCGGCGCTGATCGTGATCTTCTGCGTATCGGCCATCGTCGGCGTGGTCGGCTGTGGCGGCGTGGGCGCTTCCGCCGGCCCAACGTCGCCGCGATACGGTCCCCATTGTGGCGGACGCGGCATTGCTGGCAGCAGGATCGACGGCCCAGGGACGGCGTCGCGGGCCGGGCCGGTGTACCAGATGGGCCGCACGGGCGCGTCGCCTTCGGCCTCAACCTCTCGGCTGGCCCCGAAGAAGCGGACGCAGGCCCACAAACTGCCCACCAGGGTCACGACCGCGCCGAAAAACGCCGCGACCAGCGCGCTATCGCTCTGCCCGAAAGACAGGGCCGAGAAGCCGCTCACGATCACGGCGACGAGCGCCGCCCCCGCCGAGGCGAGGCACAGTCCGCGCCCTGCTGCCACCACAAAACGCATGATCCATCCTTGAGACTACCAATCAACCATAGCTTACCCGGTTCGCAAAGCGCCTGGAAGCCTGCCATCCGCCGCATATGCTACGCCTGGAATACGCCCATTTGGCGCTTCCGTCCGCCCCCACCGGACGATCCGTGCTACAATAAGCGGCGCGCCGGCGGCTGACCACTCGGAAGTGAAGCGCGGAGCCTCGACGCTGTCTATTCTCAGTGGATTGTGACGAGAGCGACGATCCGAATCGCCTATGGCCTCACTTCTTGTCCTGCGGCTGGTGTACCTTGCCCTGGTCACGCCGCTTGTGCTGTATGGGTTGGGGACGTTTTACCTGCTGTACGTGTACCTGCGGCATGGCCACCGCCGCCCGGAAAAACCCGCCACGCCAGATGACCGCCTGCCGCGCGTCGCCGTGCAAATCCCACTCTATAATGAGCAGCATGTCGCCCGGCGCGTGATCACCGCCGCCGCCGCGTTGGACTACCCGCGCGACCGGCTGAGCATCCAGGTGCTCGATGACTCGGTCGATGAGACGGCGGCGCTGGTGGACGATCTGCTGTCCACGCTGTGCGCCGATCACCTGCATATCGAGGTGGTGCGCCGCCCAAAGCGCGAAGGCTACAAGGGCGGCGCGCTGGCGAACGGATTCGCCCGCACCGATGCGGACATCATCGCCATCTTCGACGCGGATTTTGTGCCCCGGCCCGATTTTTTGCGGCAGGCCGTGCCCTATTTCCTGGCCCATCCGGCCATCGGCGCGGTGCAGTGCCGCTGGGGCCATCTGAACGCCGACGCCAACTGGCTCACGCGCAGTCAGGCGGTCATGCTGGATGGCCATTTTGCCATCGAGCAGGCGGCGCGCAGTGCGGGCGGGCTGCTGTTCAGCTTCAACGGCACGTGTGGCCTGCTGCGGCGGCAGTGCATCGAGGACGCGGGCGGCTGGACCTATGATACGCTCACCGAAGACGCGGACCTGAGCTACCGGGCGCAGATCAAAGGCTGGCGCTTCGTCTTCGTGCCGGACATCGTCACGCCCGGTGAGCTTCCGCCGCAGATGGTCGGCTTCAAGTTGCAGCAGGCGCGCTGGGCGACGGGCACGACACAAGTCCTGATGAAGATGCTCCGGCGCATCTGGCGCGCGCGGCTGACGCTCCGCCAACGCCTGATGGCCACCGTGAGCCTGAGCGCCTACCCGATCCAGCCGCTCGGCCTGCTGATGTTCTTGCTCATGCCCTACCTGCTGTGCTTCGGCGTGCTCGACGGCCTGCCGCTCGCGCCGTTGGGCCTGCTCACCGCCGCCGTGCCGATCCTGTACGGCCTGGGGCAGTACGTGCTGTACCCGGATACGTGGCGGCGGCGCATCGTGGCGCTGCCGGTGCTCATCGTGATCAGCACCGGCCTGTCGCTGAACAACTCGCTGGCCGTGCTGCGCGCCGTGCGGGGCGACGCCGGGCCGTTCCAGCGCACGGCCAAGTTCAACCTCGGCCCGAAAACGCACCCGACGTGGCGCGCCAGCATGTATGCGGGCGTGCGCGACCGGCTGCTGTGGGGCGAGCTGGCGCTGGGGCTGTACGCGCTGGCCGGGATGGTCATCGCGGCGCAGCGTGGACCGGGCCTGATCCCATATTTTGGCCTGTACGCGCTGGGCTTTTTCGTCGTAGCCGCCTGGAGTGTGGCGGATCAGGTCGCTCACCAACGCGCGGCGCAACCGGGTTGATCCGGGGCGCAGCGCTGGCTTTTGAACAGGAGAAACGGATGCTCGACGTTATCGAAGCGCCTGCGGTGGAGACGACGGCCAACACGTGGCACGCGCTGGAGCCGCACGAAGCGCTTGGCCGCCTCGGATCGGATGCCGAGGCGGGCCTGACCACTGCCGAAGTGAGCCGGCGACGGGCGTCATACGGCCCGAACGCGCTGGCCGAAGCGCCGCGCACGCCGTTATGGCGGCGCTTTCTGGCGCAGTTCCAGAACTTCGTGATCTATATCCTGATCTTCGCGACGGTCGTCTCGTTCTTGTTGGGCGACCAGATCGAGGCCTTCGTCATCGCCGCCATCGTCATCCTGAACGCCGTGCTGGGGCTGGTGCAGGAAGGCCGGGCGGAGAAAGCGCTCGACGCCCTGAAGAAGCTGGCCGCGCCCGATGCCCGCGTGCGCCGCGACGGCCAGACGCAGATGGTGCGCGCCGCCGACCTCGTGCCGGGCGACCTGGTGCTGCTCGAAGCGGGCGACTTCATCCCCGCCGATGTGCGCCTGCTCGAAACGGCGAACATGAAGGTCGAAGAAGCGGCGCTGACCGGCGAATCCGTGCCGGTGGAAAAGGACGCCGACTCGCAGGCCAAGCCGGACTCGTCCCTGGGCGACCGGCACAACATGGCCTACATGGGTACGGTGCTGACCTATGGCCGGGGCAAAGGACTGGTAATCGCCACCGGGATGCAAACCGAGATGGGCAAGATCGCCGGGCTGCTCCAGGAGACAGAACAGGAAGAAACGCCGCTCCAGAAGCGCCTCAACGGGCTGGGCAAGACGCTCAGCATCGGCGCACTGGCCATTTGCGGCGTGGTGTTCGTCGCCGGGGCGATTCAAGCGCTGGCGGCGGGCGAGCCGGTGCTCGATTCGCTCACCGAGAGCTTCATCATCGCCATCTCGCTGGCCATCGCCGCCGTGCCGGAAGGGCTGCCCGCCGTGGTGACTATCAATCTGGCCATCGGCATGCGCGAGATGATCCGGCGCAACGCGCTCATTCGCCGCCTGCCCGCCGTCGAGACGCTGGGCGGCGCGACGGCCATCTGCTCGGACAAAACCGGCACGCTCACGCAGAACCAGATGACGGCGGTGCGCCTGTATGCGGGCGGGCAGCTTTTCCACGTGACCGGCGAAGGCTACGCGCCGCACGGCACGTTCCACCTGAATGGCAACCAGGCCCCGCGCGACGACGTGAAGCAGCTTTTGCTGGGTGGACTCTTGGCCAGCGACGCGCGGCTGGAGAAAAACGCCGGCGCGCCGGGCGGCTTCCGCATGGTGGGCGACCCGACCGAGGGCGCGCTCGTCGTGGCGGCGGCAAAGGCAGAACTGTGGCGCGACCAGGCCGAAGACGCCTATCCGCGCGTCGCAGAAATCCCCTTTGACGCGGACCGCAAGCGGATGAGCACCCTTCACGCCCTGCCCGACGGCGGCTATCTCGTCTTTGTGAAGGGCGCGCCCGATCTGGTGGTGCAGTTGTGCGACACCGTGTACGAGGGTGGGATCAGCGCGCCCTTGACCGGCGCGCGCCGCGCCGAGATTCTGGGCATGAACAGCCAGCTTGCCTCACAGGCGCTGCGCGTGCTGGGTATGGCGCAGCGGCGGCTGGATCACCTGCCGGACACGATCACGCCGGAAACCGTCGAGACGAACCTCGAATTTCTCGGCCTGGCGGCGCTGCGCGACCCGGCGCGGCCTGAAGTCAAGCCGGCTATCGGCGTCGCCCGTCAGGCCGGCATCCGCACCGTGATGGT
This sequence comes from Anaerolineae bacterium, assembly GCA_020851855.1. Taxonomy (GTDB): domain Bacteria; phylum Chloroflexota; class Anaerolineae; order Aggregatilineales; family UBA2796; genus JADZBY01. Next base: position 1,612 of record JADZBY010000082.1, on the reverse strand, counting down.
CACCGGCGATTACCCGGACACGGCGCGCGCTATTGCCGACGAGATCGGCCTCTTGCGGCCCGGCGGCACGGTCATGACCGGCGCGCAGATCGAGAACACGCCCGATGCGGAGTTGGCGCAGCGCATCGACGACATCGACGTGTTCGCGCGCGTCTCGCCGCACCACAAAGTGCGCATCGTCGAGGCCTTCCGGGCGCGCAACCACGTGGTGGCCATGACCGGCGACGGCGTGAACGATGCGCCCGCCCTCAAGCGCGCCAGCATCGGCGTGGCGATGGGCATCACCGGGACCGACGTGAGCAAAGAAGCCGCCGACATGATCCTGACCGACGACAACTATGCGAGCATCGTCTCGGCGGTGGAGCAGGGACGGGTGATTTATTCCAACATCCGCAAGTTCGTGTACTACCTGCTCACCTGCAATCTGGCCGAGATCGCCATCATCTTCCTGGGCACGATCCTCGGCTGGGGCGCGCCGCTTTCCGCCATTCAACTGCTGTGGCTGAACCTGATCACGGACGGCGCACCGGCGCTGGCGCTGGGCGTCGAAAAGGGCGATCCCGACACGATGAAGCTGCCGCCGCGCGCGGTGGACGAGCCGATGATCAACTACGATATGAAAGTCGGCATGGTCGTGCAGACCGCCGCCAAGACCGTGGCGACGCTGGCCGCGTTCCTGATCGGGCGCGGCGACATCGCCGTGCCGGGCATCGTAGCCAGTCCGGCGCTGGCCCACACCATGGCGTTTGCCACGTTGTCCGTGTCCGAGCTGCTGCGCGCCTACACATCGCGCTCGGAGCTGAAGCTGCTGGCGGAGATCGGACTGTTCACCAACAAGTGGATGCAGATCGCCGTGGGTACGTCGCTCGTATTGCTGCTGGCGGTCATGTACGTGCCGTTCTTGCAGGTCGCGTTCGATACGACGGCGTTGTCGGCGTGGCACTGGGTGGTCATCATGCCGCTCAACCTCCTGCCCGCCGTGGCTGCCGAGATCACCAAGCTGTTCCTGCGGCGGCGTTACCGGCAGCAGGAACGCCTGATCCCCGCCTGAGCCGTACTATTCGCACGAGTCATCTCCGGTTGCCGACCAGCAGCCGGGGATGGTTCTCCGGGCAGTGAGGGATTCGCGCCTCACCCTCTGCCCACTATTTGCGCCGGTACGCAGCGCCTACTACAATCCGAGGGCGTCGAAGGATGTTCCTGATCCAGAGGCGCGCGTCGGAGCCTATGATCCACCTGCCGGACTTTTCCCCCCACCTCGATGACCGGCTGACTGCGGAATTCCTTGAGCTTTCGCTGGAGCTTCTGCCGCTCTCGCTGCGCCAGGATGCGGCCATGCTGGACCGCGCCGCGTTGCGCTTCACCCGGCCCGAACCGCCGCGCGACCCCGATCTGCCGCTTCTGCCGCCCAAGGCCTATCCGCTCGTGCCCGCCGCGCTGGCCGAAGCCGCCGCGCGCTCCATGACGCCGCCGCCCGCGCCCGCTGACATTGTCGGGCGCAAGCCGGAGCTTGACCGGGCGGTGAACGCGCTGGCCACCGGGCGCACCGTGGCCATCGGCGGGCCGGTCGGGGCGGGAAAAACGGCGCTCTTGCGGCTCATCGCGCACGATC
>JADZBY010000081.1 GCA_020851855.1 Anaerolineae bacterium | reverse complement strand
CGGACATCCCCGCGCTGGTCCGGCGGCTGGTCGAAGGCGGCGTGGACGTGTACCACGCGGCCAGCCAGCGGCAGAGCCTGGAGTCGTTTTTCCTCGACGTCACGAGCAAGGAAGCCGCCCATGCTTAACCTGAGCCTTTTCCGCGCCGAGTGGCGCAAAATCGGCGGCAACCGCCCGGTCATCCTGTTCATGATCTGGATTTTTCCCATCGGCGCGGTCGTGGTCACCATCTTTGCACTGCTCGTCAACCTCAGTATGCCGCACGAGTTCCGCACGCGGCCCAACTGGGTCGAGCAACTGCTGCTGCCCTGGTATTTTCCGGGCAGTGAGCTGGGCCGGCTGCTGATGCTGAGCTTCACCTCGGTTGTGCTGGCCGGGGAGTACCAATGGGGCACGTGGAAGGGCATTCTGGTGCGCCATGACCGGGCGGCGATTATCCTGGTCAAATTCCTGACGGTGAACGCCTACATGCTGGTCGCCTTTGCGCTGACCTCGATCCTGATGGGCATCGGCGGCGCGCTGGTGGCAGCCTCGGCGGGCGCGCCGTATGGCCCACCCATCACCGGCGACCTGCTGGGCGGTTTTGCCCGGCAATACCTGTTGCAGGTGGCGCTGGCGGTGGTCACCACGACGATAGGCGCGGGCTATGCCGCGGTGGCGGCCATCTACTCGCGCTCGATCCTGGGCGGCGTGATGACCGGGCTGGGGCTGGCGACCGTCGAGGTGCTGCTGCCCCTGATCCTGAATGTGCTGGCCCGGCTGCTGCGTTTGCCGGAGATCGTGGCGCTCTACCGGCTCTCGCCCACCTACAACATCGGCAATGCCGGGTCGTGGCTGCTCCAGGGGCAGGGCGCGGAAACGCCGATGCTCACGATGACGCTGGAGCCGCTCTCGCTGGGCGTGTCGCTGCTCATCCTGGCCGGCTGGGTAGTGGGCCTGGTCGGGCTGACGGTCTGGCTATTCCGGCGTCAGGACATCACGACGTAGGAAGCGGGCGGTGGAAGCGCAGGCTATCGCGTCAAACCGGATGGAGCGCCACAGCATAAGGTCCGCCCCGCGCCTATGGATTCTCACAAATAAGCACGAATCCTTGCGCCCGGACCTGAAGGTCCAGGCTGACATCACGAAGCCCTGCGGGCTAAAGGCGTAGTCCAGCCCGCCAGGGCTTCGTAGGTCCAGCCCCGTGCTTTAGCGCGGGGCGCTCCGGGTCGATTTTGATGCAATTGCCCTGGTGGGAGTGCAGGCCACTTCTTCTACCCTGTTGCCCTGCGCTATAATAGCCCCGCATCGACCTGGCGGCGTCGTGTGGCGCTGCACAGACCAGACTCAACGCAGAAAGCACCTATGCGCCTCACCACCGATCAACTACGCAGCCTCGCCCGGTTGCTCGAACCGCAATTCCAGACCGTCGAGCAGCGTCGCCATATGCTGCGGCTGGCCTTCGAAGACCGGCCCGGCGTCACGCGGGGCATCAACCTGGGCGCGGCCACGCCGGAGCAGTTCGCGCTGAACCTGCTCGGCCATCTGCAAGGCCTGGACGCCAGCGCCGAGAACGGCAATGCACACAGCGCGCTCGGCCAACTGCTGGATACTGTGGTCGAGCAGACGACGGGCGACGGCAGCGGGTTGGCCGAGGCGCTGCTCGTGTACCGGGCGCGGCTGGACATGCCCGAACCGCTCCAGCCATTCGACGAGGCCGACGACGAGACGACCGCGCCGCACCTGCCCGCCAGTCTGGACGATACGCTGCCCACGCCCGCCGCCGAGCGCTCCGGCCAGAGCAAGGCGGTGGCCGCGAGCGCCGGGCCGTCCGGCGTCACGACGGGCGTGGTAGCGGCGGGCGGCGCGCCTGGCGGAAGCGGCGCGCGGGCGGGCGAGCCGGCGCGGTCGCACCCACGCCGCCGCCGCAAGCGTGGCCCGCTCAAGCGGCTGTGGCGTCGCGTCCGGCGGGTGGTGAAGTGGCAGATCGTGGCCGTGGCGCTGATCATCCTCATCACCGTGCCCACCGTGGTGACCATCGCCATCCTGTCCGACACGGTGGCGCGCGTGCAGGAGTCGCTGGGCAGCCTGGAGCGCGTCACCGGGCAACTGGGGCGGCAATCGCTGGCCAACCTGACGCTGGACGATTACGCCCGGCTGCAATTTGGCGTGCGCGATCTGGCGCGATCCCTGTCCGGCGCGCGCCAGCAGGTCAGCCTGTTGCGCCCGTTCGCCGGGATGAACGCCGACCTGCGCGCAGGCATCAAGGCGCTGAGCGCTGCCGAACTGGTGGCGGGCGCGGCGAACGACATCCTCGAAGGTCTGCAGCCGACCGTCTTCACGCTGGTCGGCGGCGCATCGCAGCAGACGGTCGGCTCTCAACTGACGGCGGGCGGCAACATCGTGGAGCGTTTGCAGCTTGGCCGGGGCAATTTCCTGAACGCCAACAACCGGCTGGCGCAGGCGCAGGCCCTCATCGACGACATCGACCTGACCGGCGTGTCGCCCGCGCTGCTCTTGAACCTGAACAAGCTGGAGCAGTATTACGCCGACATCCGCAACCTGAACGACATCCTGGTCGACGCCGATCAGCTCATCGCGCGGGCGTTCGGGCTGGACAACAACGGCCAGAACTACCTGATCCTGTCCCAAAACAGCGACGAGCTTCGGCCATCGGGCGGCTATTTGAGCACCTATGGCTGGCTGCGCGTGCGCCAGGGCCGGATCGTGGACTTCGGCTACAGCCCGACCACGACTCTCAGCCCGAATCCGCCGCCTACATCCCTGGTTTCGGAGCTTGACATCCCCGCGTGGTGGATTCAGTACGCCAACCCGATTTACACGGCCTGGGACGGCAGCTGGTACGCGGATTTTCCGAGCACAGCGCGCATGGCGGCGTGGTATTTCGACAACGGGAACAACCCGCGCTCGCCGGTGGATGGCGTGATGGCCATCGACATCGTCGGCTTCGAGTACATCCTGCGTGGCCTGGGCAGCGTCACCGTGCCGGGCTACAACGAGGTGGTCACGCCCGAAGACTTCCGCGACGTGGTGTATCGCATCCGCGCCGAGGGCGAAGGTGACGTGCCCCACAAGCGCTTTTTGGCCGCGCTGTACCGCCAGATACTCGAAGACTGGCAGCGCATCGACGAGGAACGCGGCGACGAGATGCTGAACAGTGTGCTCCAGGCGCTGCGCGAGAAGCACATCATGTTGTACTTCACGGAAAGCCGCCTGAACGAGATCGTGCGGCTGCTCGGATGGTCCGGCGCGCAGGTAAATTCGCCCGGCCACGACTACCTGATGGTCGCGGATGCCAACATGGGCAACAAATCGAACCGCTCGATCATCCGCGAGATTACCTATGACGTGGAATTACAGACGGATGGCACGACGCGCAGCCGGGCGACGATTGCCTACGAATATTCGTCGCGGCTGGCCGAGGGTGACCCGGCGGTCCGCCCGGAGCACTACGCGCAGATCGATTACTTCAACACGATGCAGGTGTACGTGCCGCTGGGCAGCACGCTGACGCGCGCCTCAAACTTCGAAGGTGAGGTGCACACGGACGTGGTGAACGAGCTGACGACGTTCGTGAGCCTGATCAAAGTGCCCTTTGATACGCTGGACCGCTTCCAGTTGACGTACAACACCCCGCCCATCGTGCAGCAGATCGGCAGTTACCGGCGGTACGCGCTGCTGGTGCAAAAACAGCCGGGCATGCTGGACGAGCGGGTCAACGTGACGGTGACGCTGCCCGCGGGCGTGACCGTGGTGAGCACGTCGCCCTCTCCGGTAGCCAGTTACAACCTGGGCAGCCAGATTTTGGAGTTCCGCCTGACGCTCGACACCGACCAATGGGTCGAGATCATCTACGAGTAGGGACGAGGCCTGCCTCGTCCGCACCGGCATCCCCACCGACGGCTCGATTTAAGCACAACAGGCGGACAACGCAGGCGTTGTCCCTACGCATCGTGTAGGGACGAGGCCTGCCTCGTCCGCACCGGCATCCGCACCGGCATCCGCACCGGCGGCTCGATTTAGGCACAACAGGCGGACAACGCAGGCGTTGTCCCTACCGGCCTTCGCCGTCCAGCACCGCCTGCAACTGCTCGACATCGACGGCGACGATGTGGGCGCGCTCCACGGCGATCAGGCCCGACGAATACATCGCCTGCACGATCTCGCCCGCCGTATTGCGCGCCACGCCGGACAGCGCGGCGAGATCGTCGCCGGTGAGCAGTAGCTCGATCTGGCCGGGCGGCGCGTTGGGATCAAGGCTCGGATAGCGCCCCGCCACGTCGAGCAAGAGCCGCGCGATCTTCTGCGCCGGCGTCATGTTCAGCCGGTGCTCCAGCGCCGACTCGGCAAAGCGCATCCGCCGCGCGACCGCCACCAGCATTTTGCTGGCCACCGAGGGCCGCCGGTCCAGAAAACGGAAAAAGGCGGGCCGCGTCAGCACGAGCAACTCGCTGGACTGAAGCGCGACCGCTTCGCCAGAGCGTGGCAGGCCGTCCAACAGCGCAAATTCCCCGAAATACTGGTCGGGGCCGAAGACGCCCACGTAACTCCGCGTCCCGTCGCGGCTCAGACCTTCCACCTGCACACTCCCGCTGCGCACGATGTACAGGCTGTTCGTATTGCTGCCCTGGGTGAAGATCACCTGGTCGCGGCGGAAGTTCTGCGGCAGTAGCTCTGGCGTGAGGGCGTCGAAATCGTCGTCGGAAAGGGCGATGAAGAGCGACACATTGCGCAGCAGGTTGGTATATGACATCGGTCCGTCCTTCGGATGAAGCGTCGCGCAGGCAAAACGGAGTGGTGCAACGTCAACCGTCAGGTGTGCGATTCCTCGAAAGAAATGGCCTGGTAGACCTCGACGCGCATGCCCATCGTCTTCCAGGCGTCGGCGGGCAGCCCGGCTTTGCGGCACAGCAGGCTCAAAAACTCGGCAGGATCGGGGTGATTCTCCCAGACCTGCGGCAAAAACGTGCTACGATATGGCCCCAGACTGAGCAGCACGCCATCCACTCCGGGCCGCAGCTTGTGCAGCAAGTCGTCCGGGCTGTCGTAAGGGAGCGTTTGCGGCGGCGTGAGCACGGAAATCTCAATGCGCAGGCTGGGCGTTTCCTGCGCCGTGACGGGCATGAAACGCGGATCATTGAAGGCGGTCTGAATGGCCGTGGCGCTCACCTCGTCGGCGAGTGGGCGGCGGGCGGCCAAAGTCCCGGTACAGCCGCGCAGCTCTCCATACTCGAACAGGGTGACGAAACAGGCGCGTGGCTCGCGCAGGGCGGGCGGCAGGGCGGCCAGGTCGGGGTGAGGGCGGGGTTGGCCATTCGCAGCGGCCTCAATCGCCGCGCGAGCGATGCCCAGTAGAATCGCCTGTTCTTCGGGCGTGTACTGGTCGGTCATGGATCAACGCCCCCGATCGGCAGAACATCCAGCCCACCTGTCCCTCATTATACTCTAATCAGGCGGGCGCACAGCCAAGCGGGTTGCCCGGCGCT
>JADZBY010000080.1 GCA_020851855.1 Anaerolineae bacterium | reverse complement strand
TTGAGTCGGCCTATTTCGCGGCGCATCCCGACGAGATTCTCGATCTGGCGCGCGGCGGGCTGGACTGGCACGGCGCGCTGGCGGGTGGGCTGCTCGGCGCGTTGATCATGGCCCGGCTGCGGCGCGTGCACATCGCCCGTCTGCTCGACGGGCTGGCGCTGGCCGTGCCCATCCTGAGCGCGGCGACGTGGCAGGGCTGCGCGCAGGCGGCGTGCGCCTACGGAGCCGAGGTGAACACGCTGGCGCGCTATCCGGCGTGGCTGGTCGTGGAAGCGCCCGACGTGTACGGCGCGCTCGCGCCCCGGCTGAACCTGCCCGCGCTCGGCGTGGGACTCAGCATCGCCCTGTTGGTGATCGCGCTGGCGCTGCACGCGCTGCCGCCATTCGCACGGCGCGGCGGGGATGGCCTGCGGCTGGGGCCGGTGCTCGTATTGCTCGGCATTGGCGCGGCGCTCATCGGTTTTTTGCGCGCCGACCCGTCGCCCATCTGGCCGGGTTTCGAACGGCGCGCCGATCAGGCGCTCGATCTCGCGGTGGCGCTCGTCGCGGCGCTCGTCTTCGGCGGTTTGGCGTGGGTCCGGGCGCGGCGGCGGCGTTCGGCGGAAAGGATCGGGTGAGATCACGATGAGACTGACCCTCGGACTGGCCCAGATTTACCCCAAGATCGGGGACCTGACGCACAACCTGAAGCTGCACCTCGACACCATCGAGGCGGCGGCAGGCCACGGCGTCGAGCTGCTCGTCTTCCCGGAGCTATCCCTGACCGGCTACAACCTGCAAGACCTGACCTACGAGGTCGCGCTGACGCCGGATGCGAATACTCCCACCTTTGCGCCGCTGCTGGCCGCCAGCGCCGAGCGCCGCATGGACCTGATGGTTGGTTTTGTCGACCGGGACGTGCGCGGGCGGTATTTCATCGCGGCGGCGTACCTGTCCGGCGGCAAGGTGCTGCACGTGCACCACAAGGTGTACCTGCCCACCTACGCGCTCTTTGACGAAGGGCGTTATTTTGCCCTGGGCGACACGGTGCGCGCCTTCGATACGCGCTTTGGGCGGCTCGGCATGTTGATTTGCGAGGACTTCTGGCACGTCTCGCCGCCGTACCTGCTCTGGCTGGATGGCGCGGATGTGCTGCTGCTGCACAGCGCCAGCCCAGGGCGCGGGCTGGACAGCGGCGACCGGCTCAGCTCGGCGCGCTGGGTGCAGCTGGCCAACCAGGCATACGGCAGCCTGTTCACCAGCTACGTGGTGCACTGCAACCGGGTGGGCTACGAGGACGGGCTGAATTTCTGGGGCGGCAGCGCGGTGATCGACCCGGACGGTGAGATCATGGCCGCCGGGCCGCAATACGAGGAAGCGCTCATCATCGCCACGCTGGACCTGAACGAGATTCGCCGGACGCGGGCGCGGCTGCCGCTCCTGCGCGACGAGCGCACCGGCCTCATGGCGCGCGAATTGCAGCGCATTCTGGGCAAAACGCCGTCGTGGCCGCTGGGCGGATCGTAAGCGGGCGAGCAGGGGAGAACGTATCTCATGATAAGTGCCATTATCGGAACTAATCGTCCGGGCAAGGTGGACGTGGATGCGCTTCTGAGCATCAATACGGGCCTGGCGCGGCGCATCATCGTCGGCTTCATCCGCGACGCGCTGCGCAAGGTTGGCGCGGGCAAAGCGGTGATCGGGCTGTCGGGCGGAATCGACTCGGCGCTCTCTGCGTTCCTGACCGCCGAAGCCATCGGGCCGGAAAACTTGCTCGCCGTGCGCATGCCGTACCGCACGTCATCGCCGGACAGCCTGGCGGATGCGCAGGCGGTCATCGATCAGCTTGGCCTGCCGGCGCTGACCATCCCGATCACGCCGATGGTCGAGCCGCTCATCGAGCAGTTCCCGGACATGAGCGACAAGCGCAAGGGCAATATCATGGCCCGCCAGCGCATGATCGTGCTCTATGACCAGTCGGCGGCGTGGAACGGGCTGGTCATCGGCACGAGCAACAAAACCGAGGCGCTGCTCGGCTACACCACGCTCTTCGGCGATAGCGCCGCCGCGCTCCAGCCCATCGAGGACCTGTACAAAACGCAGGTGCGCCAGTTGTCCGCCGCGCTGGGCATGCCGGAGTCGGTGCAGCGTAAGCCGCCGTCCGCCGACCTGTGGGCCGGGCAGACGGACGAGGGCGAACTGGGCTACACCTATGCCGAGGTCGACCGGGTGCTGTATCTGCTGGTCGAGGGGCGTTACGCGGTGGACGAGGTCGTCGAGCAGGGCTACGCGCGGCCCTTCGTGGAGCGGGTATGGCGCACGGTGCGGCTGAACCACTTCAAGCGCACCATGCCGAACGTGGCCAAGCTCAGCCGCCGCAGCATCGGCCACGACTTCCTGTACCTGCGCGACTGGGCAGGATGAGGATGCCTTACCCCCGGCCCGTCTCCACGCAGAGCACGGCATGGAGACGGGCCAGGGGTGAGGCGACGCTGACGATCTCCCCTCGCCATGCCGGCGGGGTCCCCTTGTGGGCGGCGGCGCGATGCCTTTGAGGAGCGGTGTGTCGACTACCCGGCTCAGAAGGTTCTTCTCGTATTACCGGCCTTACCTCGGCCTGTTCGCGGCGGACATCCTCTGCGCATTCATCGTGGCGGGGACCACGCTGTTACTGCCGTTGCTCGCCCGCCATGTCACCCAGATTGTGCTGGACGGGAAGGCCACCGATTCGCTGACTCCCCTTGTCGCTGCGGGGATGGTCATGCTCGCGCTGATCCTGGTTCAAGCGCTGGCTGCCCTGGTCGTCGACTACCGGGGGCATCTGATGGGCGCTCTGATGGAGCGCGACCTGCGGGCTGAGCTTCTTGAACACTACCAGAAGCTGTCGTTCAGCTTCTATGATGAAGAGAAGACCGGGCGGCTGATGGCGCGCATCACGAACGACTCGTGGGCCGTTTCCGAGCTATTTCACCACGGGCCGGAAGATATCGCCATTGCGGCGCTCAAATTCCTGGGCGCGTTTGCCATCCTGCTGCACATCCATCTGCCGCTGACGCTGATTGTGTTTCTGTTCCTGCCCGTCATGGCCGCGTACGCCTTCCATTTTTATGGGCGAATGGCGCGCGCGCTGAGGAAGACCTACGAGCGCATCGGCGACATCAACGCCCAGGTCGAAGACACGCTGTCGGGCATCCGGGTGGTGAAGTCCTTCACCAACGAGCGCATCGAAGCGGAGAAGTTTGCCCACGCCAACGGGCGCTTTGTGGATAGCCGGCGCGAAGGCTACCGGAGCGAGGCATACTTCTCGGTGGGTCTGCTGGCGTTCACCCAGGTGATTACTGTCGCCGTGATCCTCTTCGGCGGGTTGGCCATTGTGCGTGGCTCGCTAAATGCTGCCGATCTGGTCGCATTCCTGATGTGTGTGGCCATCCTCATCGACCCGATCCAGCGGGCGGTGAATATCACCCGGCTCCTTCAGGAAGGCGTCACGGGCTTCAACCGGATCATGGATGTCATGGACATCCCGCCCGACATCGAGGACTCGCCCCGCGCCGTGGAGTTGGCGCGCGTCCAGGGCGATATCCAGTTCGTGGGCGTCAGCTTCCGCTACCGAGAGGAGCGCGACGACGTTCTCCGCGATGTCTGGCTGCACATACGCGCCGGGGAATACGTCGCGCTCGTCGGCACATCGGGCGTCGGCAAGTCCACGCTGTGTTCGTTGATCCCCCGGTTCTATGATGTGAGTGAGGGATCGATTCTGCTGGACGGCAACGACGTGCGGGATGTGACCCTGCGGTCGCTGCGGCGAAACATCGGCGTCGTCCAGCAGGATGTCTATCTCTTTGCCGGAACCGTGCTCGACAACATCCGCTATGGCCGGCCCGACGCAACCCGCGAGGCGATCATCGACGCGGCCACGATGGCCAGTGCGCATGACTTCATCATGCAGCTTCCGGACGGGTACGATACGGAGATCGGCCAGCGCGGCGTGAAGCTGTCTGGCGGCCAGAAACAACGGTTGAGCATCGCCCGCGTGTTTCTGAAAGATCCGCCGGTCATCATCTTTGATGAAGCGACCAGTGCGCTGGACAATGAGAGCGAAAAAGCCGTTCAGGAGTCCATGATGCGGCTGACCCACAACCGCACCGTACTCGTCATCGCCCACCGGCTCTCGACCATCCGGAACGCACAGCGTATCGTCGTGCTCTCGGACAGCGGGATCGCGGAGCAGGGAACGCACGACGATCTGCTCGCGCGCGGCGGCGTGTATGCCGAGTTGTACCGCCTGGAGTCGAGGCTGTAACTGTACGCTGGCATGGTGCAGGTTTTTTACGATCTGCCGCCGCGCCACCATGGAGATTCGTGAGACAGAGCTTCTACATTGTCGCGCAGCATACGCCGTATCGTCCCAGCTATGATAAGATCACCGAAGAGCACGTATGAGGGTGAGGTATGCACGTACAGACGGTGAGTGCCGGTTCGATCACGGTTCCTTATGAGGCCCTGGCGGCGTTTTGCAGGCGACACCGGATCCGCAAGTTATCGCTCTTCGGTTCTGTGCTTGGTGGAGACGTCCGGCCTGATAGCGACGTAGATGTGCTGGTCGAGTTTGACGCGGGACATGCACCGGGTCTGTTTCAGTTCGTGGATATGCAGGATGAGCTGACGGCGCTTCTGGGCCGTGAGGCCGACCTCAACACGCCTGCCTTCCTCAGCCGACACATGCGACGCCGTGTCCTCGATTCGGCGCAGGTGCTTTATGAACGAGCAGGATGAAGTGCTGTTGCGCGATATGCTGGATGCGGCACGCGATGTAGCTACTGTGGCGAAGGGTCGCACCCGAGAGATGCTGGAGAATGACCTGCTCTTCCGGCTCGCGCTTAGAAAAGCAGTTGAACTCGTAGGCGAGGCCGCTCGGCTAGTTTCCGAGGAGACACGCCTGGCTCACCCGGAGATTCCCTGGCGCAAGATTGCGGGAATGCGAAACAAGCTCATCCACGATTATCGCGCTGTAGACTATGATATCGTGTGGGAAGCATCGCAATCGGACACGGTAGAGCTTATCAGCATACTCGAATCGATTCTGCCGCGTGAGCCGGACGACACTCCGCCTACATAAAGCGCTTCACTCTTCCGGCTTGCGCTGGGGCGGTTTGGGCTTAGGCCTGCCGCGCCGGTCGGTTGCGCCGCGCTGGCCCCAGTGGATGGGCCTGCCACAGTGGCGGCACACGTAGCCCAATACCTGCGCATCCCCGCCCCACAGCCGCCCGTCCTTGATCGTCAGGTCGGTCTGAACCTGTTTACAGACCGGGCAGCGCACCGGCCTGGATGTGTTGTTCGCTTTCCCGTCATTCGTCACGGGCAAAACCTCACTTTCGCTACACGCATTCTATTTGATGGCGCACTCTGACTATCCGCCGAAGAACATATTCGGCGCGGCCCGCACCGGCAGCGCCCGCCCACCAAGCTGCGCCGCCGCGCCCCACGCCGCCATCGAGAGCGCTACCGCCCCATCGACGTGAGCGCTGCTCAGTCCCTTGCTGATGCGCAGGCCACGATCCCCGGCGTGCGCCTGGGCGTGCAGCACGTGCTCGCGCAAGAGCCGGTCGCCGGTGTGCGCCAGCCCGCCGCCCCACAATGCCTGGTGCAGCCGCGTATCGGCCTGCGTGCGCTGGCTGGTCTGCGGGAACTCGGTCATGCGCACGCCCGCCCGGCGGCACATCTCGGCAATGGCTGCCATCTGGTACGGGTCAAACAGCACGTTCACGACGCGGTACGCCCGCCACAGGCGCACGATCTCCGGGCCGAGCGTCTCCGTCAGGCGCAGCGGCTCGCCGGGGCGCGGCTGCCAGATGCGGCAGAAGAGCGCCTCAACGCGCTGCCGGGCCTCGTTCCAGGCGCAGCCGACCAGCGCCGAGCAGTCGAATTTCGTCCCGGCATCGGCGGCGAGCACCAGCGCCCGCTCATCGCCCTCGCGCAGTCCATCCAGCGCCGGGTCAAAGAGCGAATCCCAGCGCTCCGGCGTGCAGAAGGCGTCGGCGCTGCGGGCGCGGCGGTTCTCCCAGACGCGCAGGTACTCCGACGGCGTCAGGACGCGGCGCTGCTCGGCCAGATACTCCGGCGTGTGCCAGGCGAAACGCGGCGCGTGGTCGACATAGGCGAAAAAGCGCCCGTTGCGCCAGCACGCGGGCCGCCCGTCGCCATCGTCCAGGCGGCGCAATTCCGGGACCGGCTCGCCCGCCAGCGCCGTATCGATCAGCGAATGCCAGTACGCGGACTGGCCCTCGAAACCGGCGTACCCGGTGAAAAACACGGTGCTAAACGGGCGCGTCGGGACCGGGCTGAACTCGGTCATCAGCCGCACGCCGCTCTCGTGCACGATGCCCCACGGCTCATCGAC
>JADZBY010000079.1 GCA_020851855.1 Anaerolineae bacterium | reverse complement strand
ATGATCCGCATCCCGTTCGCGTACGTCGTGGCAAAGACGCCCTCGGCCAGTTTGGCGTGGCCGGTGATCGGCTGCCCGCGCACCGGGGCGAGCAGCGCGTTCATCCGCTCGTACGTCTGCCGGACCGGTTCGCCCCACTGGTCATAGGCGGACGTGTAAATCCAGGCCGAGAGCGTGTTGAGCATGTTGGACGTCGGCTCGTGGGTCAGGAAGTACGACGGGTAGATGCCGTATTCCACGTGCCGCAACACGTCCTCTTGCGCATCGGGCGAGAAGTTGAGGACCGGCCCGTAGTAGGGCATGTGGCCGGACAGGACGATGGGCAGGAACGGCACGGCTTCCGAGGTGAACACGTAGCCGTTGTCGCCCAGCGGCATGTCGTAATAGGCCTGCGCCAGGCCCCACAGGTACTCGTTGGGCCGGTAAAAGCCCAGGCGTTGCGGCGATTCGGCCAGCAGGCTCCGGTAGGCCTCGATGGCGGCTTCACGGCTGAACGGGCGCTCGTCGCGGTGATCGCTGAAGAGCATCCAGCCGATGCCGTCGAGCGCCCACCCGACATTCGGGTAGGCGGCGAGCGCCTCGGTCAGGTCGCGGTAGCGCCACTGCATAGCGTCCAGCGTGAAGTACAGGCCGTACAGGCGGTTGAAGCCCTCGATGCTCACGTTGGTGATGGCCATCGCCGCTTCGGTGCGCGGCGAGTAACCCGCCTCTTCCCAGTAGGCGGCCTGTGGGTCGAGATAGAGCGACAGGCGCCCGCCGCTCGCCGCGATCTGGTCGGCCAGCGCGCGCAGATCGTCCACGCTGCCCAACCCGCCTTCGAGCGCCAGCGAGGTGGGCGGCATACTCGATGCGCCGGTCGGCTGCCAGCCGTAGTAGATCACGTCAGCGTTCGGGATGGCCAGCGCCGCGAGGATGTCGCGCAGCTGGCGGATCGTCGTCATCGGCACGAAGCGCCACCAGAACAGGACTTTTTCCTTGTCGCCGCCGAGAAATTCCAGCCGGATGCCGATGTTCGGGTCCGGATCGTGCTGCGGGCGCAACAGGCCGCGCTCCACGAGGTAACGCTGGTAGCTGCGCGCCATGCCCACGTAGCTCGCCTCGTCGCCGGTCAGAAAACGGAAGTGCACCACGGCGTCAAAGGCGTTGCGCTGCCGCTGCACCACAGTCACGCCTGCGCCGGAGCGGTTGGTGGCCTGGAAATAGGCCTCGGCATAGATGAAGGCGTTGTGGATGAAGTTGAAGTTGGTGCGGATGCCCGCCGGGTGCGCCTGAAGCTCGCCATAGGCCGCGCCCTTCTCCACCACGGAGAGAAAGCCGTTCTGCCCTTCGCCGTGCACCATGCCGAAGACCGGATAGGCGATGGGATACGGGTCGTAGACGAGCGGGTCGTAGGGCATCGGGCCGATCATGCCCAGGTCCGCGCCGAAATAGCGCCCGATGAAGACGTTGCGCGCTTTGGTCGAATCGGCAAAGCGGATCAGGCTGCCCGTGCCATCCGGCAGGAACATGTAGCCGGGCGTGCTGCCGCCGCGCGTCGCGCCGAGGAACGGGTACAGGTACAGCAGGCCGAGCCGGTACGCCGGGTCTTGCTCCAGGATCGATGCGCCGGGCACTTCGACGCGCACGCCGTCCGTCTCAAGCTGCACGATCATTTCCAGCGTGATGCCGTATTCCTGGAATGTGGCGCGGGCCGAGACGCCCTGTTCCACGGGCGTCACGTCCAACGACATGCCGGCGTTGGTGATCGAGACGCGCTTATTGACGGCCTGATTGTCAAGATACTCGATGCTCAGGCCACTCTGCGCAAAAGCCCGCCACGACGCATTCAGCCGGTCGCCGTCGGCAGGCTCGTCGATGCCGGAGTGCCACACGTAGTTGCTGCGCTTGTCCAGCACCTTGAAGGCCAGCGTGGCTTTGTCCACGTACAGCCGGAATGCCTCGTTTTCGGCCACCGGCTCGTACGAGGGTGGGATGTCCGGCGGGCCGTCGTCCGCACCGGCGATCTGGCGCGGCGGCACACACAGCGCCACAAGCAGCAGGACGAGCATCACGAGCGCCGCTCGCCGGGGCGCGCGGACGGGGGAGCGTAAGCTAACCACGCAGCCCGACCTCCTGAACGATGGCGTAGATGAACTCGTAAAGCTGGTTGAACAGCACGTACAGGATATAGGCGGTCAGCAAGAACATCGCCATGGTGAACAGCGTGGTCAGGATGTTCCGCACCGTCTCGCCAAACGAGTAGTTGTGCACTTCCTTGACCATGATCACGAGCATGATCCCGGTCCACAGCCACATCAGCTGCGTGGCGAAATCGACCAGGAACACCTCGTTGAGCGTGAGCAGGTTGGAGAGCAGCGCGATGGGCAGCCCGAACAGCGCATAGGGAAACAGGCTGTACGCCGTGCCGATGATCACATGCCGCAAGCTGCCCTCGCCATCCGTAACGGCGGAAACCAGGTAGTTGGCGGCGATCCACAGCGCCAACGGCACGATGGTGTAGATGATCTCCGGCTCGATGCGAATCTGCCACAGGTACGCATATGGGCTGAAGACGAAGCCGGTCACATACAGCGACAGCACGCGCACGACCATCACCCAGAAGAACAGGATGAAGGCAAACCGCAGGCTGCCGCGCTCGCCCTGTTTGATGTAGAAAAAACTGTCCGCCGGATGACGGATGAAACGGAACATGAACAGGAAATCGTCCACGAGGCGGAAGCGGCGCGCCCGCTGCAACGCGCGCTCGGCAGGGTCCAGCCAGCCATAGCGGCGCTCCATGCGGGTGAACACGGCAAAGGCGATCCAGCCGCCGAACAGCACGCCCAGCCCGCTGCCCAGGTAGCGCTGCAGGGCGGCGTTGCGCATCTCCCAGAACGTCTCCGAGTAACCGTCCCGGTCTTCGGCCAGCCGGTACGCCTGGAGCGCGTTCGCATAGTCGCCCTCTTTGTAGTAGGCGTCGGCGATGGCCTGGTAGGCCATGACGTACAGACCGTTGTAGGTCAGCACGTCCTCAAAATAGGGCCGCGCCTCGACGTAAAAGCCATCCATGTACAACCGCACGCCGTCGTGCACCTTGCGCGCGAAGTCGGTGACGCGATAGGTGACCAGGGCGTTCTTGTCCTTGTCCAATACGACGAGGTCATCGCCCATGCGCTCGATGGCGGTCGGGTTGGTCAACATGCCGAGCCGCTGATCGCCCTCGTCCAGCGCGCCAAACACGAACAGCAGCGTGCCGTCCAGGTCGTACTCGAAGATCAGGCCGAACGAGTCCACCGCCAGCATCAGCCCATCCTCGCTGACCTGCAGGTCGCGGAAGTTGCGCGAGCCGAAAACGCCATCAAACAGGTTCTTGCCGGAGATGGTGAACTTGCGGATGCTCTTGCTGCGGTCGGTCCCGGCGGTGGTGGTGTACACCAGCGAGCGGTGGTCGATGGCGACGTTCGACGGCGAGGCGGCCTCGTTCTTGATGAACTGCTCCAGTTGCTCTTTGGTCAGAAACAACCGCTGCAAGATCATCTTGAGCGACATTTCCGCCGAGTTCGCGCCGAAATAGCCGATGAAATGGCCGTCGGTGTTCATCATCACCAGGCCATCCACCGATCCTTCGCTGACGATGTACAGGTTTTTCCGCGCATCGACTGTGATCTTACGCGGCAGGAACTCGCGGTTGCTGCCAAAGAGCGGCTCGGACGGGCGGCCAAACTCGTTGACCAGCTCGCCCTCGGCGTTCAGGATGACGATGGTGTTTTTGCCCGCGTCCGCGATGTACAGCGTGCCTTCGTCGTCCACGTATACGCCGGTGGGCGATTGCAGCACGTCCTTGCCGTATTCCGCCACAATCTGGAAGTCGGCGTCCAGCTTCACGATGCGCCGGTTGCCGGTGTCCGCGATGTACAACGAGCCATCCGGAGCCTGGATCATGTCTTCCGGCGCGGAGAGTGGCAGATCGATCTCGTCCAGCGGGACGTAGGCGTCCTGCGTGGGGAAGAAGAAGCCGCCCGGCCCGCGCGCCAGCGTGACGTACGGCGAGCGCGCGCTGGCCGGAGCGCCCGCCGCCAGCCCGGCGGCAAGCAGCCCGATCACGAGCAGTCCGAACAGCACTGACTTTCTCATTTGATCCCCGAATGCGACATCGTGCTCATCACCTGGCTTTGCAGGAAGACGAAAATCAGCAGGTTGGGCAGGAACATGATCAGCGCCGCCGCCGCCGCAATGCCCTGCCCGGCCACCACATTCGCGCCGGTCGCCGTCGTCGAGGTCAGCGTGCTCAGGTAAAAGGCGAGCGTGCGCAGACTCTCGTTGTTCACATACAGCGTCGAAATCTCGGCGTTGTTCCAGGCCGCCTGGAAGGTCAAAATGGCGATGGTGGCCACGGCGGGCCGGATCATGGGCAGGATAACGCGCCAGTAAATCGCCACGTCCGTTGCCCCGTCGATCTGCGCCGCCTCGATCACCTCGTCGGGCACGCCGTCGATGAACTGCTTGAGCAAGAACAGCCCGACCGGCATGGCCAGCACCGGCAAGATGTGCACCCAGAAGGTGTCCATCAGGCTCAGCCGCTCGATGACCAAAAAGCGCGGGATGGTCACGGCGATGGGCACGAACATGAGCGCCACGTTGTTGATGGCGAACAGCGTCTTCTTCAGCT
Source organism: Anaerolineae bacterium (assembly GCA_020851855.1). Taxonomy (GTDB): domain Bacteria; phylum Chloroflexota; class Anaerolineae; order Aggregatilineales; family UBA2796; genus JADZBY01. The sequence goes on along the minus strand of JADZBY010000079.1, from coordinate 4,561 downwards.
TGAAGCGCTTTTTGGACAGCGCATAGGCCGCCGTGCTGGACACGATGATCGACGCCGCCACCGTGACCAGCGTGATCAGGACGCTGTTGAACAGGTAACGGCTGACCGGGATGCCCGACGTGGACATCTTCGAGAACAGGTCCGTGAAGTTCTTCAGCGTCGGGCTGGTCACGAAGAAGCGCGGCGGATAGGCGAACAGCTCATCCGGCGGCTTGAAGGCGCTGGCGAAGATGAAGATGATGGGCAGCAACATCAGCCCTGCCAGCGGGATCAGGATCACGTAGAACTTGATCTGGCTGACGTGGAAGCCCTTCGGGTTGATGCCCCGGTTGCGCACCCCGGAATAGCGGCTGAGCCATCTCTGTCGCTTCATGGCTGGTCATGCCTCGCTGCCGAACAGCCGTGTGGCAATGCGCGTGAAGAACAGCACCATGAGCAGCAGAACCACCGACACGGCGGCGGCGTAGCCCATCTCATAGCGCAAGAAGCCGTAATCCTCGATATGGTTCACGATCAGTTGGCCGGCATAGCGCGGCGTCGGGTTGCTGCCGGACAGGGTGACGCCAATCGCGCCCGCCTGGAACGTGCCGACGATGGCCATCACCGCGCCAAAGAGCATCTGCGGCTTCATTGACGGGATGGTGATGAAGAAAATCTCCTGCCACCGGCTGCTCATGCCGTCCATCTCGGCGGCCTCGTACAATTCCGGGTTGATTTCCAATATGCCCGCCAGCATGGCCAGAAAGCCGATGCCCATGCTGCTCCACAGCGTGACGACGATCATGATCGGCATGAGGTACTGCGGCGATTGCAGCCACTGGATTGGCTCCCGGATCATGCCCAGGCTCATCAGAAAGCTGTTCAGGTAGCCGGTCTGGTCCCCGCTGAACAGCGTTTTCCACACCACAGCCATCGCTACACCGGCGGTCATCGACGGCGAGTACAGGATCAGGGCGAAGATGGTGCGCGGCGCTTTGGGCAGTTGCGCCAGCATCCAGGCCAGCAGGAAGGCGAGCGCATAGCCGCCCGGCCCGACGATCACCGCAAACTGGATCGTATTGGGCAACACGTACTTCATGAACGTGTCGTCCTGCGTGATCAGCGCAATGTAGTTAGCCAGCCCGATGGCGCGCGGCGGCTGGATGGCGTCGAAGAACGTGAAGGACAGCGCGATAGCCGCCAGCACCGGCACGACGATGAAGACGATGAACAGCAGCGCATAGGGCGACAGGAAGACATAGGCGCTGCCTTCCTTGTCCAGCCAGCGCCGGAAGGGGCTGGCTTTCTGGATCGAGCCGGTTTGCGCTGTATCGGCCTGTACGGTTCGGGTCTGTACGGCGCTAGTCTGCATGGTCCATCCACGCTTTCACGGTGTCAATCGTCGGGATACGAAACTCACGGACGCGCTGCCCATCGCGCAGATAGCCGAACTCTTCCATCTTGCGGGCGATCTCGCGGTTGATCAGGATCACGGCGCGGTCGATGGCCACGCGCGGGCTGACGCCATCAAAGACGATGCGGTTCCAGGCGTTGCTCAATTCGCGCTCTTGCATGTAACTGCCCGGCAGGCGCACCGGCTCTTGTAGCCATTGCCACTGCTCCAGGATCACCGCACGGTGCGCTTCGGGAATGTCCAGGCGGCGGAAAGCTTCCAGGTTGGCGGAGTTCCACAGGTATTCGCGGCCATAGTTCAGCATCAGCCGTTCCTGAAAGTCGATTTGCGTCTCGGTGGACATCCACCACTTGAGGAACTGCCAGCCCGCTTCCGGCATATTCGTGTTCTTGAACATCAGGCTGGACTGCGCCGAGCCGGTGGCATACCGGTTCTGCGTCCCGTCGGGCAGCACAGTGGCCGGGTACAGGTCGATGGCCCACAGGCCGCCGATCTCCGGCGCGGCGGTCACCAGCTTGATGTACGTCTCGAAGTTCGAGATGCCGATGGGCAGCGTGCCGTAGCGGAAGCTCTCGTAAAAGCTGGATGTGGTGAGCGGCATCCCGTAGATGGTGAAGCTCTCGGCCATGAACTTCACGGCGGCGACGGCTTCTTCGCTCTGCAGGCCGGTGGCGAACCCGTCGTCGCTATACAGCCGAGCGCCGTGGTTGAACAGATACGGCGAGGTGAACAGGTAGTCCTTCTGCCCGGCTCCGCTGGACAGCGGCGTATTGTAGTTCATGCCGTAGCGCTGCAATTCGGGCAGGATTTCGATGACCTCGTCCCAGGTGCGCGGCACGGGGATGCCCAGCGAATCGAGGATGTCTTTGCGGTAATACGTCACCCAGAAGTCTTGCGTTTCCGGGATGGCGTAGACCGAGTCGTTGATGATGTAGTTCAGCAGCGCGCCGGGCGAATAGATGCGGATGAACGAGTCGAAATCGTCAAACGAGCGCAGATCGTACAGTGCGTTGCGGATGGCCAGCTCGTAAGGAATATTCGTGCTCACGCCGAGCGCCACATCGGGCTGGATGTCGGCGGCGTTGGCCAGCACCAACTTCGACTCCTGCGGCATGATCGAGAATTTGACCGGCACACCCGTCACGGGCGTGAACGACTCGTCGGCCATGAGTTGCAGCAGATCGACGTACTGGCGCGGGCGGTTGACCCACACTTCCAATTCGCCCTCACTCGCGCCGATGGACTGGTACGGATCGGGCTGGAACGAGTGCACGAAGCGCCTCACGTCCTCTACTACCGAGGTCAGAAGCGGCGCGCCGGGCGTGTGCGGCGCGTTCTCCGGCGAATGGATGTATACCTTGTCCAGGGCGAGCGGCTGCGCCTGCAACAGCGGCAGGAGCGAGCCAAGCTGCTGCGCCGCCGAGCCGGTCCCTTCCGAAAAGCGGCGCATGTACACCGGGATTTTGTCCGGGTCCGAAGCGAGGAACAGGATATTGTCAATCGCCATCTGGTACGTCAGGCTCTCCGGCGACGCGCCGCCCTGGCTGAGCGCGATCAGTGTGCCGGCGTCTTCGCTCAGGTCCTGGGCGATGGCGTTCAGGCGCTCGCGGATGTCCGGGATGTACTGGGAGATGACCCATTCCTTGAACGGATCGGCCTGGTTGCCCGTCAGCCGCTTGATCTCCAGCGCCAGCGCGTTGATGTCCAAGAGCGCCTTCTGGATGGTGGCGATGGCGGGCTGGTAGGGCGAGTCAGTGGCCTCGATGCCCAGCACATTCACGCCCCGCCGCAGGAAAATCCGGTAGGGCGTCTCGCCGCCGATGGGCACATCCACCCAATCTGCCGTGTTGGGGAACGGCACGGCGTTGAGCTGCTCGAAGGGCACTTGCCCGTTGATGGTGATGCGGCGGAACACGGTGAAGTTGCTGCGCGTATTCTGCAGGGCGCGCAGTGTGATGGCGTACAGCCCATCTTCCGGCGCGTCGAACTCGTAATAGACGGCGCTGCCGCTGCGAATCCACTGCTCGCCGCCGAGTACGTTCTTCAGCAGGCGGTACGTGTCGTAGGGCGTCACGGTCAGGCTGCGGTTGCTGGCCGGGCTGGCCGACGTGTTGTTCTTGTAGGACGGCATCTCCGCTTCGAGCGTGAGCAGGAAGCTTGACGCTTCCGGCGCGGGGTGCGCGTCCAGGTAGGCGGCGTAATCCGGGTGCGGCGCGAAGGCGACCAGGTACATGCTGCCCAGGTACAGCGCGCCCTGGTTCAGCGTAAACTCGACGTGGTGCTGCCCGGCGGCCAGGTTCAGGCGGAGCGGATAGGGCAGGCTGAAGTTCACGTCACGCGCCGCCGCCCGCGACCAGCGCACGTCGCGTACCTGCCGGATCAGCGCGTCATTGCCGTAGCGGTCTTTGGGGAAGGTGTTCGTGCTGTTGGTGAAGAAGACCGGGAAGATGATCCGCCGCAGGTCCTCGATGGGGTACTCGCCGTCGATCTGCAACTGGCCTTCCGGCGAGCCGAGCACCGTTGCGGCGGCGGCCACGTCAAATTCGAGCGTGTACTCGCCGCTGGCGGGCACGTTCACGTCGAATGCCAGGCGGTCGCCCTGTTGAAGCAGCACGCTCGCCTTGGCGTACTGTCGGGCAGTCTCATCCTCGGCGAGCGGCAAGCCGAACGTCTCGGCGCGAATTTCGATGGCGGGCTGTGACGGGCCGTCTGACGGCTGGCCGAACACCGGGCGCGCCCGGACCACCGGCGGGCCGTCGGCGGCGGGCGGGACATGCGAACTGGCAGGCAGCGACGCGCCCGCCACGAGCAGGATCGCCGTCAGGACGATCACAAGCGAGAGAACCAGCCTGAGCACGCTGCCGAGTTTCGAGCGCATCGCCATGTCTCCGCTCGCCACGAGGCGCATCCGCTTTCGAGTCCACCCTCACTCCCCCGCCCCTCTCTCCCTCAAGGCGAGAGGGGAGAAAAACGAGATGCGTTCCGTGTCCTCACCCCTCTCCATGAGGGAGAGGGGCCAGGGGTGAGGGTTCGTTCACACATCCCTTACTGGGTCAGTTCCGCCCTGGCGTCGTCCAGGGTCTTGTTGGCGAACTCTTCCAGCCGGGCGGCATAGTCTTCGTACTTGAAGGTCCCGGCATTGGAGAAGTTGAACATGTACCACATGTT
>JADZBY010000078.1 GCA_020851855.1 Anaerolineae bacterium | reverse complement strand
CGCTGCGTGATTCTGCCGATTTTGCGATCTTCCGCGCCGATGCTATGCTCGTGATGGTGCGGTCGTAGGCTTTCTGCTGGATGACGGGATGGGGATAACGGGATGTTTGGGGGAAACGACGAGCGCGACGACGATTTTCACGAGTTCATGGGCGCGCAGGACGAGGCCGAGCGCCAGTCGCAGATCGAAGAAGGCGACGATTTCGCCAGCTTTGACCCGACTCGCTACTCGCGCACGCGCCAGCAGGTCCCGCTGGACCAGATTCGCGAAGAAATTGAGTATGACATGTCGCCGGACGGCCCGACGCTGCCCCGTGGCCCGGTCCCACCCGGTCGCGACGTGGAAGACTTCGACATCTCGCGCTACACCACGTCTCGCTCGGCGCAGATTCGCCAGCGCGTCGAGCATTTCGTCGAAAACGCCCGGCGTGACGGCGGCGGCGGCGCGGGCGGTATCCTCTCCGGGCTGATCGCGCTCGCGCCCGGCGCACGCATCCTCGGCGTGAGCTTCGGCTGCTTCATCGTGATGCTCGTCGTCGGCTGCTGCGGCACGCTGGCCGTCGTGGCAGCGCTGTTGCTCCGCCGCTGATCGGACTTCCCATTGGCGCGAAATCCGGGCAAAATGCGCTTCTTCGGGCTTGCCGCGATGCCCGTCATGCTGCTAACATGGGCATACACGGGCAGGCTGCACATGCTTGAAATGAGGACGCAGTGGACGAACAAGAACGCGCATCACACAACAACGGCCTGCCAGAAAACGGCGCGGACCCGTCGCTGGAGCGCGAGGCGCTGGCCGGCTCGCAATCGCTGAGCAACCCGGTGCTGCGCGCGGTGAACGACAGTATGCTGGAAGGCCTGGGCCAGCTTGCCGACTATTTCGGCTATAACAAGGTCCTGGGCAAAATGTACGGCGCGCTCCTGCTCAGCCCCCGCCCGATGAGCCTGGACGACATGATGGACCATCTGGACGTGTCGAAGGCCAGCGTGAGCATGAACATGCGGATGCTGGAGAATCTCGGCATTGTGCGCGAAGTCTGGGTGCGCGGCGACCGTCGCAAGTATTACGAGGCCGAGTCGGACTTCTGGAAAATCCTCACCAACGTCTTGGGCAGCCGTGAGTTGCGCGACGTGAACCAGGCGCTGGAAGTCATCGAGTCAAGCATCAGCAACCTGCGCGACGCCGTGCCGGGCATGAGCCGCGAAGAGAAGAGCCTGGCAGAGTTCTACGTCGAGCGCATCGACCAGATGAAGGACTTCTTCCGTTTCGCCAAACTGATCCTGACCTCGATCCTGGAGCATAACCGCACGCTCAAAGTCTCCGACGTCAAGCGCATCGACATCGAGTGACAGATCGCGGTTTTTTGGGAACCGGACAACGCAGGCGTTGTCCCTACGTGTGTAGGGACGAGGCCTGCCTCGTCCGCGCCGCCTCACGCGCATTACATCGTCCGTGCTGTCCCGTCCACGCCGCCTCGTCCGCGTTCCTCGTTCGCGTTCCTCGTCTGCGCCGCCTCATGCGCATTACATCGTCCGTGCTGTCCCATCTGCGCCGACTCTCACCCTGACTCTGCCCCGGTGATCGCCTCGCGCACGCCGTCCAGACGCCCGTGCGCGTCGGCGGCGGCCAGCACGTCGAAGATGAGCAGCGAGCGCTGGATCAAGCCCGGCGCGCTGCTCACCGCCCGCGCCGCGACGAACAGATCGACGGCCCGGTCCGCTTCCACGGCGGAATCGCGACAGATGGCCAATCCAGCGTGCGCCATCCCGACGGCGACCATCGTCTCGGCGCTGCGCTGGTTCTGGTCAAGCTGCTCTTCCCCCTCTTGGATGGCCATCAGGAAGTTGTTCGCCGCCGTGTCAAAGTCGCCCAGGCGCAGCGCGGCAATGCCCAGGCCGACCATGACGTTGTGATTGTTCTGCGGCGTGTCCACCTGCCCGGCCTCTTCGGCGGCGCTGCGCGCGGCGGTGAAGTCGCCGGTCAGCAGGTAGGCTGTGGTCAGGATGCCGCCGCTGAAATTCAGGCCGCGCTTATAGCCGATGCTGGTGGCGATGTCTTTCGCCTCGCGCAGCGTCTCAAACGCCTCATCAAACTGCCCGATGGCCAGCAGCGTCTCGGCCAGGTTGCTCATCCGGCGCGACTGCTCCAACCGCGAGCCGAGGTCCTGCGCGATGGCGATGGCCTGATCGTGGTGGGCGATGGCGCGCGTGGGCATGCCGAGCGTGGTGTACACGATGCCCAGATTGGCGTGGCAATAGCCCTCGGCGATCACGTCGCCCAGCGTCCGGGCGATGTCCTGCGCCTTCTCGTACCACTCCCGCGCCACATCCAGCAGGCCAAGCTGCGCGTTGCACGTGCCCAGCGCGATGTAATCGAAGCACACGCCGCGCAAATCCTGCCGCGCTTCGGCGTTGCGCATGGCGGCGGAATAATAGAGCATGGCGCTCTCCAGTTGGCCCAGGCTCAGGTAGCGATTGCCCAGGTTGGAGAGCCAGACGTGCTCGTTTGCAGCGTCGCCGCGCGCCTGGGCCAGCGCCAACGCCTGTTCCTGGAAGCGGATGGCCTTCTGGTTATCGCCCAGCGAGGCGTACACCGAGCCAAGCTCACCCAGGTTGCTCTGTTGAAGCTCCAGATCGGTCAGGTGGCCGAGCAGGCGCTCGCGCATGGCGGCCAGCACCGCATAATGGCCCCAGCGCATCAGATACGGGAAGCCGATCTCGGCCAGGAGCCGCGCCGCCGCGTCGTAGTTTTCGCCCAGACAGTGCATCTCAAACTCGGCCAGTTGTGGCGTCAGGTCCTGGAGCGTCTGCCATGTGTCCGGCGCGGTGCGTTTCTTCTCGAAAAAACGCGCCGCCCGCGCGCACAGCGCCCGCCGGGTCACGCGGGGCAGCCGGTGGCCGTCGAGCGTGCTCTCGGTAGCGCCTTCCTGGTCCATAGCCAGCAAGACGGCCTCACGCATCTCCTCGCCGCCCGCCAGCGCCGCCTGTTCGCCCGCGCCGCTCACCAGGGCCGGATGGGTGGCGGCCAGCCTGTGCAGGCGCTCGCCGAGCGCGCCGGGCATCAGGCCGGGCGTGAACGGCTCCAGAATAAAATGCACCGCCTCGAGGTTGGCGAGGCCCGCATCGACCGCCTGGGCAGCGCCGAGCACCGCCAGCGCCCGCACCAGGCTCAGGTCCAGGTCGTCAAGTCGTGCTAAAAGTGCCCTCAACGAGGGCGCGGGCAAAGGCTCCATAGGCCGCCGACGACGGCGCGCTCCTGTCCCCACCAACTTCCGGAAAAACTGCGCTAAGATAAGGCGGTGATGGTGATATGTGCCAAGTATGCTGTGTGCCCGGCTGGCGGTCAAGTGAAAAGCGCACAATCATTGCATTCTGAGAACCCTCACCCCCGGCCCCTCTCCCTCATGGAGAGGGGTGAGGAAGCCAAGAAGCTCCCCGGTTTCTCCCCTCTCGCCATGAGGGAGAGAGGGGTTGGGGGAGTGAGGGTGGATCGAACGAGACTGTGTCTGCAAGCCCTCACCCCCGGCCCCTCTCCCTCATGGAGAGGGGTGGGGAAGCCAAGAAGCTCCCCGGTTTCTCCCCTCTCGCCCTGAGGGAGAGAGGGGTTGGGGGAGTGAGGGTGGATCGAACGAGACTGCGCCTTCGCACAACCGCCGCCGTACTACAGCGAGAATGAAACCTATGGACCCGATCGCAATCGAACGCCTCTTACACTCTCTGAGCGCCTATCCACGCCCACAGGGCAGCGAAACGTGGATCGCGCCGCCGGATATCGCGTCGCACGCCCCGGACGGCGGCGTTCCGGACGAGTACCGGCGCGCGCTGGACGATCTGCTGACTGCGCTTGGCCTGCTGAGCGCACCGGACGGCTCGCCGCCGACGCCAAGCTCACCTTCGGCGTACTATTTCCTGCAAAGCCTGATTCATGGCATCCGCGAGGGCGCTTTTGCCGGGATGTGGCGGGAGAGCGGCGGCCAGCCGGAGCCGACCGGGCGCGCCTGGTTGGGCCTGGCCGAGGCGCAGCGCCTGATCAGCGCGCCGGACGCCACGCCCCTGCGCTCCGTGCGCGCGGTGATGGGCATCATCAAGACGGTACGCGGCGGGCAGGCGCTATACCTGATGCAGTATGACCACGGCGCGCGCCAATACCAGCCCATCGGCGGCAAAGTCGAGGCAGACGACGAGAATAACGTCGCCGCGCTCGCCCGCGAGATGTCTGAAGAACTGAACCTGCCGCCGCTGGTTGCGGGCCGAGATTTTGACGCCTCGCCGCTCAAAGAGCATGTGCGCTACCGGACCATCTCGGCGTCGCTGAACGTGCTGACGGAGTACGAGCACAGCTTCTACCACCTGCGTAGGCTGCATTTCGCCCCGGCGCTGGACGAGGATACGGTGTGGCTGAGCGCGGACGAGCTTTCCGCCGGACGGGCGCGAGACGGGCGCGCTATCTCGCCGCTGCTGTTCGACAATCTCGCGCCTGTGCTGCCGTCACTGGAAGATAGCTTCGCTGGAAAAAACTTCTAAAAAAACAGGGCGGCCCGCCGTAACCCTACTGGTCAATTGCCGCGCATCGGAGTCATAATAGAGATGAGGAGCCGCCGCTCAGGACCAGATGTTGAGCGGCACGGCGAACGTCCACCACACCAGCTTGACGGCTGCCGCCGTCACACCAGAGGGGGAGTGCAGGAGACGAAGATGTCTTCTCAACCGATGCCCTTGTTCGGCAACGAGATCGCCATACGCAACTACTTGCAGTTGATGGCGCGTTATGATCGCCTGATGGAGATCAGCCGCCAGCTCAACTCCACGCTCGATCTCGGCGCCCTGCTGAACCGCATCACTCTGGCGGCAACCGAGCTGACCGATACCGAGACGGCTTCGATCATGCTGCTCGATCAAAAAACGGGCGAATTGCGGTTCGAGGCCACCTCACAGCGCTCCTTCACGCGCGGCGCGATGGAAGCCATCGTTGTGCCGCTCGATGGCAGCCTCGCCGGCTGGGTCGTCCAGCACGGCGAGCCGGTGCTCGTGGAAGACGCGCGCAACGATCCACGCCATTTTCAGGGTGTGGACCGCACCATCGACTTTGAGACGCGCAACCTGCTGTGCGTGCCGATGATCGCCTACGACAAGGTCATCGGCGTCGTGCAGGCCGTCAACAAACACACCGGCAGCGCCTGGACCGAGGACGACGTGAACACGCTGACCACGCTCGCGGCCCAGGCGGCGATTGCCATCGAAAACGCGCGCCTGTTCCAGCAGAGCGACATCGTGTCCGAGATGGTCCACGAGCTGCGCACGCCGCTCGCCGCGCTCAAGGCCAGCACCACGCTGCTGCTGCGGCCCGACCTGCCCGATAACCGCCGCCACGACATCATCGTCACCATGCAGCGCGAGACGGACCGCCTGACGCGCATGACCACCGACTTCCTCGATCTGGCGCGGCTGGAATCCGGGCGGGCGCGGCTGGAAAACGCCGCTTTCGACGTGCTCAGCCTGATCGAGGAGAGCGTCGAGATCGTCGCCCCGCAGGCCAATGATCGCGCCGTGAGCGTGCACGTACACAATGAAGGCGTCGCGACGGTCGAGCTTCTCGGCGACCGGGGCAAGGTCAAGCAGGTCCTGCTCAACCTGCTGACCAACGCCATCAAGTACAACCGGGAGAACGGCGAGATTCACATCACGGTGCGGATGCCCACCGACGCCAGCGCGCGCGACGCGATGGCCCGCCTCGAAGTGCGCGACACGGGCCGGGGCATCAGCGACGACAACAAACAGCGCATGTTCGAAAAGTTCTTCCGCGCGGCGGACACGGCGGGTTATACGCAGGGCACAGGCTTGGGGTTGGTCATCGCCAAGAAGATCGTCGAGGCGCACGGCGGCGAGATGGGCTTTGACAGCACGCTGGATGTGGGCACGACGTTCTACTTCACGTTGCCCGTCGCGCCGCCCGGAGAGCCGCCGGCGTGGTCGGCTCCGTCCGAGAACACGCCGCCCAGTTGAGCCAGGATCGCGCCCGTTTCAGCAGCACAGCGTCTTCACAGCGCCGCCGTCACGGGCGGCGCTGATCGTTACCGTGGGCGACGGGGCGGGCGTAGGCGTAGCGTAGCCGCCGGTCCCACGCTGCAAGCCCACCGTCGCCGCCAGCGGGTCGAGGTATGGTTTCAGGTTCGCGCCGGGGCATTGCGTCTCCGGGTTGAACTCGAAATGCCCGGCCAGATGGCTGAGCGTGTAAGCCCGCGCCAGCCACGCCACAAGCATCCGGAGCGAATCTAGCTGCGCGTCGGCGGGCCTTTCCTGCTCAAAATCCCCGATGACCACCACGCCAATCGTGCCGGTGTTGTATCCGGCCACGCTCGCGCCACGCACGGCGATGTCGCGCCCGGCGTAAATCGCGCCGTCGCCGCCGATGCCGTAGTGATAGCCGATGTCCGCCCAGCGCTGCCCGTCCATGTGCAGGTCCTGAATCTGGCGCATCGTGCCCGTGTCGCGCCGGAATGGGAAGCTGTGGTGAATCGCCACCGTGCTGTACACCTCGGCCAGATCGCCGGCGTACACGCGCCATCCAAGCAGGTTGTCCGGGCCGTAGAAGCCGGGTTCGCCGCTGGCTGTGTGATCCACGTCGCGTGCTCCCCAGGCGCTGCGCGGCAGGATGACCGGCGGCGTCAGGGTTGGTGTGATGCTAAGCGATTCCGGCGTCGGTGTGGCCACTGCGGCCAGTGGATGCCGCCGCGCGAAGAGCGATGCGACCAGCGCACCCAATCCGCATACGCCTGCTGCCGCGCCGCTGCTCAGCCCGGCGATCCACACCAGCGCCTCACGGCGGGACATCGGTTTCATCGGTGACACAATGCACACACTCCTCTCGACCCAGAATGTACCAGGGATAACGGCCTTTGCACAAACAGGGCAATTGCATCGGATCAGGTTTCCGGGCGGCTCGCGAGCCGCCCCTACCAGACCGCAACATGTAGGGGCGCGTCGCGACGCGCCCGCCATCGTGGAGCGCGCTCAATTCTCAGAATCCATCGGTGCGGGGTACAGCCAGGGTGAAGCCCGTCCCCGCACGCGCGGCGTTGCGCTATACTCTGCCCATTCCGGCCTGTAACAAGGACTACTGCCCGCGTGAACCCCCGGCGTCGCCTGTTCCTGATCACCTGCTCGTCGTTTTTTGCCCTGGGCTGCCTGGCGGCTGTGCTGCTCGTGTTGCTCGTCGCACGCGGTGGGGCGGGCACGGCGCGCGCCTCGGAGCGGCGCATCGTCTACGGCCTGACGCTCATGCCCAGCGGCTTTGACCCGCACATCAACGCCTCAGCCGAGCTGGGCATCCCGCTCCGCTCGGTGTACGACACGCTCGTCTATCGCGACCCGGACACGCTCGACGTCGTGCCCGGACTGGCCGAGCGCTGGGAAATGTCCGGCGACGGCCTGACGTACACATTCTATCTGCGCAGCGGCGTTACCTTTCACGACGGCACGCCCTTTGACGCCGCTGCTGTCGCCGCCAACCTGGACCGTATCACGAACCCGGAGACGCGCTCCCAGAAGGCGCTCTTCCTGCTCGGCCCGTATGCCCGTTACGAGATTGTCGACGCGCGCACCATCCGCCTGATCCTGAGCGCGCCCTATGCGCCCTTTCTCGACTCGCTCAGCCAGGTGTACCTGGGCATCGCCAGCCCGGCGGCGCTGGCCGAATACGACCGCGACCGCTACCAGTTGCACCAAGTGGGGACCGGGCCGTACAGTATGGTGACCTACGTGCCGGGCGATTACATGCTCCTGCGCCGTAACCCGGCCTACACCTGGGGACCGCCGTTTTATACCACGGAAAACACCGCGCCCATCGAGGAGATCGAGTTCCGCTTCTTCACCGACCCGGCGACGCGCGCCCCGGCCCTGGAGACCGGTGCGGCGCAAATCGTCGGCGAGATCGCGCCCGTGGATGCGCAGATTTTGGCCCGTGATCCGAGCCTGCAAATTCTCCCGGTGCGCATTCCCGGCCTGCCGCTGCAATTCTTTTTCAACACCAGCATCGGCCCGACCAGCAACCTTGACCTGCGGCGGGCGCTCATCACCGGCTCTGACCGTGTGGCCATCGTGGACACGGTCTTCCAGCAGTTCTCGCCGGTAGCTTCCGGGCCGCTCTCCCGCGTGACGGCGTTCTACGACGACCGCGTGACCGGCTTTTACCCGCACGATCTGGCCGCCGCACGCCGCGCGCTGGCCGGCGTGGGCTTCACGGACAGCGACGCCGACGGCATCCTCGATCTGGGCGGCAATCCGCTCAGGCTGGTCATGATCGTGCCCGCCTGGGGGTCCGCGCCGCAGGTCGCCCAGCAGATTCAGGCTCAGTGGCGCGACCTGGGCGTTGACCTGGAATTACGTCAGGTCCCCAATCTGGCCGGGTTGCGCGCCGAGGTGGACGCCAACACGTACCACCTGGTCGCCTTCAACGACTTCGGGCTGGATGCGAGCGTGATGAACACGTTCTACACCACCGGCGCGGCCAACAACTTCTCCCGCTATGCCAGCGGCGAACTGGACGGCTGGCTGGCGCGCGCCCTGGAGTCGTCTCTGCCCGACGAGCGGCAGCAATACTACTCGGCGGCGCAAGGGTTGATCATGGATCAGGCGCTCGTGCTGCCTATCCGCGACTACGTGAACCTGAATGGCGTCAGCGCGCGCATCCAGAACCTGCGCTTTGACGCCTACGGCTGGTTCCCGCTGCTCTGGAACGCCACGCTGGACCTTCCAGCCAACGAATGAGCCGTGCATGACCGGCTTCCTGGTGCGCCGCCTCGCCGCCGGGCTGTTCACGCTGTGGGCCGCCGCCACGCTGGCGTTTTTCGCCCTGCGCGCGCTGCCCGGCGACGCCATCGCCGCCCAACTGGCCACCAGCGGCGCGACGCCTGGCCAGATCGCCGCGCGGCGGGCGCTGCTCGGCCTGGATCAGCCGCTTTCCCGGCAATACCTCGACATGCTCTGGGGCCTCGTGCGCGCCGATCCGGGCTATTCGCTCACGTCCGGGCGCGCGGTGCGCGACATGATCGCGGAACAACTGCCCGCCACGCTCGCGCTGGCGTTTGGCGGCCTGGTGGTCGGCGCACTGGCGGGAATCGGGCTGGGGGCGCTGATGGCGCTCGCCGGAAAGCGTGCGCTGCGCCTTGTGGCGGAAGGAACCACCGCGCTGCTGCTCTCCACGCCGGTGTACTGGCTCGGCACGCTGCTCATCGCTGCCTTCAGCGTGCATTTGCGCCTCTTGCCATCGGCGGGCAGCGGCGATATGCGCAGCCTGATCCTGCCCTGGCTGACGCTGGGGCTGGGGTTGGCGGGCGGAATCGCGCGGCTGGCGGCGGCGAGCCTTGCCCAGAACCGTGACGCCGACTTTCTCCGCACAGCCCGCGCCAAGGGGCTGCGGGAGCGGGCGGTCTTGCGGCGGCATCTGTTCCGTTCCAGCCTGGGGCCGGTGGTTGCGCTGCTCGCCCTGCAGATGGGCTTCCTGCTGGGCGGCGCGGTGCTCACCGAGATGCTCTTTGTGCGGCCCGGCCTCGGTCAGCTTACCCTGACGGCGGTGCAAGAGCGCGATTTCCCCGTCGTGCAGGCCGTCGTCACGCTCGGCGCGGCGGTGTACGTGCTGGCCGGGCTGCTGGCGGATACGCTGGCGGCGTGGCTCGATCCCCGCCTGCGCGCCGAGCCGGAGCATGTATGAGGGGGCGGCGCGCGGTGGTCTTCGCGCTGCTGTGGGGCGGTCTGGCGCTGATCGTGCTCGCCAGCCTGGCCGCGCCGCTGCTCGCGCCCTACGATCCGTTGGCGCAGTCCGGCGAGAGCCTTGCCCCACCCGACGCGGCGCACCCCTTCGGCACGGACCTTGCCGGGCGCGACGTGTGGAGCCGCGTCCTGTTCGGCGGCGCGCGCACGCTGTCCATCGCGGCGCTGTCGGTGGCGCTCGCGGTGCTGCCGGGGCTGGCGCTGGGGCTGGCGGCGGGCTATCTCGGTGGGATCGTGGATGCGGTCGTCGTCGCGCTGGCCGATGCGCTGCTGGCCATCCCGCCGCTGCTGGCAGCGCTGGCCGTGGTGGCGTTACTGGGCGGCGGCGCGGCGCCGATTGCGCTGGCGGTGGGCATTTCGGGCCTGCCGGGTTATACGCGGTTGGTCCGCGCCTCAACGCGGGCGGTGCGCGCGCTGCCCTATGTCGAAGCGGCGCGCAGCCTGGGCGCACACCCGGCGGGCATTCTGGCGCGGCACGTGCTGCCCAATATCGCGCGCCCGCTACTGGCCTTTGCGGGCGTGACGCTGAGCTGGGCGATCATGAGCGCGGCGGCGCTGCACTTCCTCGGCCTCGGCGGCGACCCATCCGCGCCGGAGTGGGGCGCGATGATGGCCGAAGGGCGTCAGGTGTATCGCGCCGCGCCCTGGACGGCCCTCGCGCCGGGATTGGCCCTCACGCTCACGCTGCTTCTGGTTAACGGGTTGGCGGGTCGGCTGGGGCGGGAGTGACTACCCGCCCTCACTCTTCCTCGTCCAGCCGCAGCACGGCCATGAACGCCTCTTGCGGGACCTCGACGTTGCCGATCATCTTCAGGCGGCGCTTGCCCTTCTTCTGCTTTTCGAGCAGCTTCTTCTTGCGCGTG
>JADZBY010000077.1 GCA_020851855.1 Anaerolineae bacterium | reverse complement strand
GGAAAAAGCGCCGTCGGCAATCTGGCTGAGCGGCAGACTTTCGTATAGCTCAGGCCTGCCGCCAAACCATTGACAGAAGGCCGCATTGGCCACCACACACCGGAGATGGCTATCGAGGATCAACAGGGGCTGTTGAATGGCAGCAGCGAGGAAAGCAGCTTGTGTGTTCAAGATGGACCGTGTTCCTGGATGAGAGTGCCTCGGGCCAAACATCTTGTGGGCGGCGCACACTCCATAGGCGATCAGGATAGCGGAGCCGCCCCCGATTTCATGTTATCAGGGGCGGCTCAACAAACTGCTTACACTTAGCGTCCGGCTTCGGTGGCTAAGGCCTCTAGCCGGTTGACCATGTCCTCGACGGCTCTCAGCCCTTCCTGCCAGAAGTTCGGGTCGGTCAGGTCCACTCCCACCCGCGCCAGGATGTTCTCCGGCTTGTCGGAGCCGCCCTGCGCCAGCACATCCAGGTAACGCGGCGCAAAGGCCGCCCCTTCACGCTTGTACTGGTTGAAGAGCGCCAGCACGAGAAGCTCCCCGAAGGCGTAGGCGTATACATAGCCCGGCACAGCCAGGAAGTGCGACACGTAACTCCACCAGATGCCGTAGTCGTCGCGCAGCGTGACGCTATCCTGGAACATCTGGCGCTGCGTCTCCATCCAGTGCGCGTTGAGCTGCTCGGTGGTCAGCTCGCCCTGGGTGCGGCGCGTTGCGTGGATGGCGTGCTCGAAGCGGTTCATGCTGATCTGGCGGAACACGGTGGCGAAAGCATCTTCGATCTTGCCCGCCAGCATGGACATCCGCACGGCGGGATCAGGCTCGCGCGCCATCATGTCGTCAAAGACCAGCATCTCGCCAAAGACCGAGGCCATCTCCGCCGTGGTGAGCGGCGTATAGGCTTCCAGCGCGCCTTTGGGCCGGGACAGGTACATGTGGATGCCGTGCCCAAGCTCGTGCGCCAGCGTCGCCACGTCGCGCCCCGCGCCGGTGTAGTTCACCAGCACATACGGGTGGTGCGACGGCACGGACGGGCTGGCGAACGCGCCGCCGCGCTTGCCCTTCACCACCGGCGCATGAATCCAGCGCCGGTCAAAGAACTCGCCCGCGATCTCGGCCATCGTCGGGTGGAACTTGCTGAAGGCGTCCAACACCACATCCCGCGCCGCATCCCACGTATAGCGCGAGTCCGAATCGGACAGCGGCGCGTAGCGGTCATAGTCGAACAATTCATCCACGCCCAGCAGCCGCCGCTTGATGGTGTAATAGCGCGCCACGATGTCATACCGCGACGTGACGGCGCTCACCAGCGCCTCGACGGCCTCGTCCGAGATTTCGTTGTCCATGTTGCGCGACGAAATCCAGGTCGGGTACTTGCGCAGCTTGTCGTTCGAGGCTTTGTCCGCCAGCAGCGTATTGAAGATGAAGGTCGTGGTTTTTAGCTCGGTGCGCAGGCCCGCCGTCACCGAGTCCGCCGCACGGATGCGCGCCTCGCGGTCCGGGCTATAAAGCTGGCGCAGCGCGATGGCCTGCGGCACTTTCTTGCCGTCCAGGTCATACTCGATGCCGCTCACCACCTCGGTGAAGAAGCGCTGCCATGCGTTCCTGCCGGTGACCGCCTTTTCCGTCAGGATTTTCTCTTCGGCTTCGCTCAAGAGGTGAGGCCGGTAGCGCCGCGCTGACTCTAGATAATGCCGCCAGCGGGCCAGCGCCGGGTCCGCCGTGATGTTCGCCTGATCGTCGTCGGCAGTCGCCCATTCCAGCTCGAAGAACAGCAAAATCTGTTGAAGCTCCGCGCCGGCTTCCTGGACGCGCTGCATCAACGCGCCAAAGGCCGGGTTGAGGGTGTCGGTGGAGTACTGGAGCGAGGCGAACGTACCGATGCGCCCCATGTGCTCCTGCAGCGTCTCCATCTCGCGCAGCGCGTCGGCCAGTTCATTGGCGTTGAGCGACGCCACGCGCCCACGATAGGCTGCGGCGAACTGCTCCGCCTGCGTTTTGGCCGCCGCCAGATCGCGCTCGATGGCCGGATCGTCGCTCCCTGTGTACAGATCGCTCAGATCCCAGAATACCTGCTCTGCGCCGGTAAGTTCCTGAACCGAATCAGCCATTGTTCATCTCGCTCCTTGGTGCACGATGTCCGTAATTCTAGCGAATCCACAACGACTCATCCAGAATGACACACCTTTGTAGGCGCGTATCTCTGATTGTTATGTCTTTCATTGGCGCACAGAGCCGGAGTGGGCATAGGCTAAGTACATCAACTTGGTGAGGAATCAGGGTCGTTTCCCCCATCCCAACCCCTCCCCCATGAAGAGGGAGGGGCTTCCAGAGCCGGTTTTTCCTTCCCCTCTCTTATGGGGGGAAGGGCAGGGTTAGGGGGTTTTCTTCCCTAGTTGTGGTACAAGTGGAAGGTGGCGCGTGGAGCGCCGCCAGTTTTCACCGGGGAGCCGCACACATGGGCAAAGCTATCGCCGGCGTCGTCAATCTCCTGCTCGTGCTCGTCGTCATCGGCCTTGCCGGCGTGCTGGTCTGGCAGGGCGTGCAATTCGTCCAGCGCCAGAGCGCCGATCCGTTCGGCGATGCGCCGAAAACGCTGTGTCAGGCGGCGTCGCGGCGCGTCGAGGGCGATCCGACCGGCGGCGGGCAGTACCGCGTCGTCCACCGGACGGATAGCAGCCTGCATCCGCTCAACGCCAGCCTGCCCGAAGCGCGCCAGGCCAAAACCGCCGCCGACCTGACCGGCGTGGTGTGCCTGGAAGACGAGGACACGACCTATGCGCTGGAATATTATGGTCAGAGCCGGGCCACGATCCGCTACACCTGCACGCGCGTCCAGCAGGTGACGCATGTGTACCTGATCGACGCCGCCACACGCCGCACGGTGCGCTATGACCGCTTCCTGGGCAGCGCGCCGCCCGTTTGCCCGGATACCGCGACCGGTAGCCAGAACGTGTATGGCGGCGCCCCGGATGCCGCCCGCATCGCCGCCTGGATCGAGCGCAGCGCGCGGTGAAGATGGTCCTCACCCCCTGACCCCCTCTCCACGCGGAGTACCGCGTAGAGAGGGGGAACCCTATGGAGAGGGGCCGGGGTGGGGGTTTACCGCGCCAGCGCGGACAACGCAGGCGTTGCCCCTACCAGGTCTTCGTAGGGACGAGGCCGCCTCGTCCGCCTGCCTCGTCCGTGCGCGCCTGGGGTGTCATGTACGGAGCGGACAACGCAGGCGTTGTCCCTACCAGGTCTTCGTAGGGACGAGGCCTGCCTCGTCCGCCTGCCTCGTCCGCCGGTCCGTCAGATCGCATCCACGTTTTCAGTCCCTCGCCCTGGGGCCGGGGTAGGGGTTTACCGCGCCAGCGCGGACAACGCGGCGCTGAGCGCTGCCTGCAACTGGCCCGCGGTGGCTGACACGCCGCCGCCCTGGGCAAAGTCCGGGCGGCCACCGCCGCGCTCCACGCCCAGCGTATGCAGCGCCGCTTTGAGCACCGGCACGATGTCCAGGTCCACATCTGCCGCGCGCCCGAAGATGAGCTGCGCCTTGTCGCCTGCCGCGCCGAGCAGCGCTAGCGTGCCCGGCTGGGCGATGAGCTTCTGGGCCAGAAGCCGCACCTCGTCCGCGCTCCGCCCTTCAAAGGCGCGCGCCACCACGCGCCAGTCGCCGTGCAGCGTCGCGCCGGACAGCATTACCAGGGCCTCGGCGTCGGCGAGCTGCTCGCGGGCCGCTTTCAAGTCCGCCCGCAGCGCCTTGTTTTCGGCTTGCAGGCGCGCCACCGTCTCGCCCAACTCGCGGTGGCCAACGGTGAGCGCGCTCATCAGGCGGCTGACCACATCGTGCTTCTCCCGGTAGTCGCGCAGGGCGCGGCTTCCACAGCGAAACTCGACGCGCGTACCGCCGCCGCGCCGCTCGGCCTTGACCACCTTGATCACGCCGATCTCGCCCGTGCGCGCCACGTGTGTGCCGCCGCAGGCCGTGATGTCGAAGCCGCCCACGTCCACGATGCGCACCTTGCCCGCCACGTCAGGCAGCTTGCGGATGGGCAGCGCGGCAAGCTCGTCCGGCTCCGGGAACCAGGCGCGCACCGGGCGGTCTTCGAGCACGATCTGGTTGGCCAGCGCTTCCACGGCGGCCCAGTCGTCGGGCGTCAGGTCGGCGCGGTCGATGTCCAGCGTCATGCTGTCCGCGCTCATGTGCACGCTGAGCGTTGCTGCGTGCGCCGCCCGTTCCAACGCCTGCGACAGCACGTGCTGCCCGGAGTGGTGCTGCATGTGATCGAGCCGCCGCGCCCGGTCGATCTGCCCCTCGACGTGCGGCGCGTCCAGCGGCGCGGCGAGGATGTGCAAAACGGCCCGGTCCGGCTCGCGCGTCTGCACGTCCACGACGGGCGCGCCGTTCAACGTGCCCTGGTCCGCCGGTTGGCCGCCGCCTTCGGGGTAAAAATAGGTGCGGTCCAGGACAAGCGCCGGTTTGCCCTTGAACGTGGTGCGCTCGATCACCTCGGCGCTGAAGGCCAATTGATAGGAGTCGTCGTAATACAGCCGCTCTGTCGTCATCGCTCGCGTTTTTCCCGTATTTTGTCTCTGCCTGCCGAACTGCCTGCACCGTCGGGAGTCGCTATAATTGGCGACCATGCACAAGTCTACCCGGCTCGCCTGCCAAACAACAGCCCGGAGCGTGTCATGAGCAGGGCAAAGGCAACAAATG
>JADZBY010000076.1 GCA_020851855.1 Anaerolineae bacterium | reverse complement strand
TCATCAGGCCGCCCAGCGCCGCCCACAGATAGCGCCCCCGGCCCCGCTTCAGCGTGCGCCAGTACGAATACGTGAAGACGAGGGCCGCGAACATGGCCCAGGTGTGGCTCATCAGCGTCGCGTTGAGTAGCAGCGCCACCGGGCTGATAGCGGTCAGCAGCGCGGCGACGAGGCCCGCCGGCTCGCTGAAAATCTCTTTACCGAGCCGGTAGACCAGACCGACGCTCAGCATGGCCAGAAAGGCGTTGATGACCCACGGTTGGCCCATCCAGATGCCCGGCGTCAGGACGAGCGGCCAGCCGGGAATGTACTTGCCAAAGCGGCGCAGCGCGCCATCCACCGGCTCTTCGGGCTGGAGCACGAACGGCTGCCAGAAGACCTTGACCGGCTCGTCACGCTCGACCCACACCTGCCCACGCGCGAAAATCCTGGCCTGATACAGGTACGCAAACTCGTCTTCGAGGTGCGGCAGGCGCTCGAAGACGGTGCGGCTGACCACAGCGGCGGCCAGAAAGGCGAAGATCATGAGGGCCAGCGCGGCCAGCATGCCACGCGAGAACGGCTTGCGCGGCGCACGGGCCGGCGTGGACACAGACTGAGTCTCCGTCGCGATCATGGGGCGTTCGGCTCCAATCCGGAGTATCTACCGGGCATAGCGTACTCCAGATTGCCACAGATTTCTGAGAATGGCTATGGGTTGGCGTGACCTGGGCGTCACGACAGCGGCAGGCGGACGTAGAACGTACTGCCCACGCCGATCTCGCTCTGCACCGTGATCTCGCCGCCGTGCAGCGCGACGATCTCGCGCACGATGGTCAGGCCCAGGCCCGTGCCCTTGACGCCTGCTTGCCCCGCGCCCCGGTAGAACGGCTCAAAGATGTGGCCGAGGGCTTCGGACGAGATGCCGACGCCCGTATCGCGCACGGCGATGACCGCCAGCTCGCGCCCGTTCCGCCCTTCGCGCGCAAGCCGCACCTGCACCCGACCGTTGGGCGCGGTGTAGTTGATGGCGTTGCTGATCAGGTTGGCGATGACCTGCAAGATGCGGTCGGGATCCACGTTGGCGTCGACCGGCGCGGGCGGCAGCGTGCTCTCCAGCGAGATGCGCCGCTGCTCGGCAATCAACCGCTGGTCTTCCACCACCTGTTCGATCAGCTCTTGCAGCGTGGTCAGCTCGCGGTGCAGTACGATCAGTCCCCGCTCGAAGCGCGACACATCCAGCAGATTCTCGACCAGGTTCATCATGTGGTTGGTCGAGCTTTCGATGGCGGCCAGATGGTCCCTGACCCGGTCCGGCTGGTGGCGCGCCAGATAGAGGCGCATCTTCAGGTTGGTGACCGGCGTGCGCAATTCGTGCGAGGCGCTGGCGATGAAACGATCCTTCTGAGCTTGCAGCGCCTTTTCCTGCCCCACGTCCCGGAACAGCAGCACTTCGCCCACCGATGCGCCGCCCGCGCCGGGGACCCAGGTCACGGTGATCTGCGCGTCAAACTCGGAGCCGTCCTTACGCTGGATGCGCGTGCCGTAATGCCACGCGCCGTTGCTGTACTCCGCGCCGCGCATGATCAGGTCCGGGCCGTAGTGTTCGGGCAGGTTGAGGATGCCCCGGCACACGCTGGCGGGCTTCTGGACGACTTCTTCGGGCAAATACCCGGTCAGGCGGCTGAACGCGCCGTTGATGTAGCGTGTGGCCTGCGTTTCTTCGTCGATGTAGGCCACACCTTCGACCATGGCATCGAGCGTCGTTTGCAGGTTAGCGCGCTCGCGCTGAAGCTCCATCGTGCGGGTGGCGACGCGCACCTCAAGCTCCCCGGCGTGGCGGCGCACTTCCTGGTAAAGCTGCGCGTTGTCCAGCGCAACGGCGGCCTGGCTGGCGATGATGGCGATCAGCGTCAGGTCGGTGTCGTGGAACACGTCTTCGGCGTAGTGCTGCGCGATCATGACGCCGATCAGGTGGTCGCGGCTGATGAGCGGCACGTACAGCGCCGCGCGCGAGCGTTTCTCTTCGCCAAGCGTGAAGCGCCCGCGCGTCACCAGGTTGATGTCCACCAGAAGCGGCTGGCGGCTCTGCATCACGGTCAGGATTGGGCCTTCGTTGATGGGCATGGGCGGAAAGGCGCTGGCGTCGGTTTCCAGGCCATCCACGACGGCGAAACGGCAGGCGATGAGCTGCGAGGTGGGGTCGATCAGCGCCAGGATCAGGTGCGGGACGTTGAGCAGGCGCTGGGCGACTTCGCGATAGACGAAGCGCCCGATCTCTTCGATGTCGAGGCTGGAAGCGAGCACCTGCCCGATCTCGTGGAGCGCCATCAGCTCGCGGTTGCGGCGCTCCAACTGAGCGTTGAGCTGGTGCGCCTGTTCTTCGGCAAGCTTGCGCTCGGTGATCTCGTGGCGGATAGCGATGTACTGGCGCGGCTTGCCGTGTTCGTCCAGGAAGGGCACGATGGTCGTCGCCACCCAGTAGTACGAGCCGTCACGGGCGCGGTTTTTGATCTCGCCGCGCCAGATGTCGCCCCGCGCGATGGTGCGCCACATCTCTTTCCAGAAGTCGCGCGTGTGGTA
>JADZBY010000075.1 GCA_020851855.1 Anaerolineae bacterium | reverse complement strand
GTACAAACCTGCCGCGCGCGCCCCGCCGCTGACCTGCACCCGGTAAATGCCGTCGGCGGGCAGCAACAGACTCGTGATACGGGCGGGCGTTTGGGCAAAGCTCGTCTCGCGCACGGCGAACGGGCGTCCGGCAGTGTCCGCCAGCTGCAGGGTGAGCGGCGTCAGGGCGTCGACGCCCACCGCTTCGAGCGTGATGCGCTCGCCGGCGCGGCCCGCCAGCAGCCAGGTGTCGTCGTTGTCGCCGGGGCCAAGCTGCCCGCGCACCGTCTCGCCGCGACGCAGCACACCGCCGCCCCGGTTGTCGAGCCGCGTATCGCCCGCCAGCGTCAGGTACAGCGCATAACGGCCCGCCCCGCCCTCGGAAGCGCTCAGGTTGCGTACGCGCAGCGCATATACGCCCGCGGTGGGCAGGCGCACGCCGTCAATGGTCGCCGCCGAGAGGCCATCGGCGGATTGCGCCTGGGCCAGCGCGTTCCCGGTTGGCCCGATCAGCTCCAAACTCGGCACGAAGTCGCCCGTGGTGCGCACCAGCTGCGCCCGGACCGGGTCGCCCGTCTCGCCAAAGAAATAATAGGCGGCCTCGTCTTCCGGACGCAGGCTTTCCCCGGCGGCGCTCTGCCCGTACACGAGCGGCGCCCCGGCCAGCGCCTGCAGATTCCCGGTGGCGATGTCGAGCGCTTCGAGCGAGAGCAGGTAGCGCCCGCCTTCCAGGCCCATGCTGACCACCAGGTCATACGTGCCGCCCTGGGGCAGCCGCACGATCATGAGCGTTTCCGGGTCCTCGGCGGAATGCTGCTCGAAGACCAACCCGCCGTTCTGGTCCCAGAGCGCCAGGCTCGGCCCGGCGTGGCGAGTGAGTGACGTGGCGCGCACCTGGAGCGCCAGCCCGCTGCCCACCGTGAAGCGCCACGTCTGGCCGGCCTCGCCCGCATCCATCTCGCCGCGCGTCGTGGCGTCAAAGGGCAGGATGTGCACCAATTCGCCGGTCTGCGTCGGGCTGATCGGAGAATTGAGCAGCGCCGGGATGGACACGCGCACCGGCTCCGCAGGGGCGGCTGGCTCGAACAGATCGACGGGCAACCGCGTTGCGGCGACCAGCACGCGCGGGGCAATATCCGGCGCAAATGGCTCTTGCACTTCCGCTTGGAGCGTGTAGGACGCGATCTGGCCCCGGATGATGCCCCCGGCCATGACCACCTGATACACGCCGCTCACCGGCGCTTCGACGCCGAGCACTTCCAGCGTCGCGCCCTGCCCGGTTGGCGCACTCGTCGCCGCCAGCGCGCCGCCGCCCGGCGCGAGCAGCGTGAGCGTGGGCGACCAGATGGCCGGGGTCAGGTTTTCGGCCCGCACGTTGAGCAGTGCGCCGCCGGACGCTTCCAGCCGCCACACGGACAGGCCATCTTCCGGGGCGACGAAGTCCTTGACCGGCGCACCGCTCTGCAAACTGCCGCCGCCCGCCTGGTCATAACGCAGCGTGTAGCGGATGGGCCGGGCGTCCGCCGCCGGGGTCAGGATGTGGGCCGGATCGCCGAAGACCACGGCGCGGTATCGGCCCGTTTCGGGCACTTCGACGCGCGCCAGCAGGGCGATTCGGTCCGGCTGGCTGAGCTGCACACGCAGGAAGTCGCCATCCGGGCGCTGCAAGCCCAACCCGATTATGTCGCTGTCGCTCTCGGCAGTCGCGGTGAGTGTGATCACCTGCCCGGCGGCGGCGTCGATCCAGCGCGCGTCGACCGCGCCCGGCGCAAGCGTGGCATCCACCGGCGCGCCCGGTTGCAGCGGCCCAAGATCGACTGCCGCGGCGGCAAACGGGGCAAACGGCGCGCCGCGCCCGCCTTCACGGGCCAGATTCAGCCGGAAGGTCGACGCCGCGCCTTCGGGGGGGCGCACTTCGATCTCATAGAGGCCCGACGAGGGCAGGGCGAGTTCCTGATCGATGCCCGGCGTCAGGTCGCCCTGATACAGGATCACGTCGCCCGGCGCGCGCACCCGCACCACGGTCACGCCGGCGGATGGCAACCCTTCCGGCGTAACGGTGAGGCGCGCCAGATCGCCCGCTTCGGCGGCGAAAAACCACGTCTGCGGCCCGTTCGCCGTCCACGTTTGCGGCGCATCGTCGTCCAGCGGGCGCGCCGAGGCCACACCCGCGCTCAGGCGGAAGGCGGTGACGGCGTAATCCACAAAAGGCGCGCCGTCAAAAGTCTGCGCCGAGACTTCGACCAGGAACGGCCCGCGCCCTTCCAACCGCGCCGAGGCCAAGAGCGGGCTGAGGCCGGTGCGCTCCGCGATCACGTCGCCCGTCGCGCTCAGGAAACGCAGGCGCGCCAGCCGGTTGGCGCTGCCCAGGTCCAAACGCAGCGCCAGCGAGCCGCCGATCTCCAGCCGGTACACGGCGACGGGAAAGGCGTCATCCAATCGCCCGCGCACACGTTCGCCAAAGCCAAGCTGCGTATTGCGCGTCGCATCGCCCGGATTGCGGCGCGCCACGTCCAGGCGGTACGTGCCGCGCGTGACCCCGGCCCGCCCGGCGGCATCGCCCGCACGGCGCGCCACGACGGTGTATTCGCCGTTGAAGGGCAGTTGGAAGGCGAGCAGGCCCGCATCACGCCCGCCGTCCGCCGAATCGTTCGTGGCCAGCACGTCGCCGCCCGGCGCGAGCAGCGCGACAAACGGGTCAAGGTCGCCCGAAAGCGCCGTCACGCGAATATCCAGCACGTCGCCGGTCTGGCCGGGCAGCGTCCAGAGCTGGCGGAACACGTCGTCGTCGATCTCGCCCTGTACGCTCTGGCCGGGTGTGATTGCGCCGGCGGCGGATTCCTGGGCGATCTCCGGCGCGAGTGTGGCGGCGGGCGGCCCGGCCTGCGTACGATCCAGGCTCAGCCGGTACGCGCCCGCCGTCTGGCCTGCGCCGCTCACCTGCACGACGAACGACCCGGCGCGCGGCAGGCGCACCTGCACCAGCGCCGCGCTGGCCGTGCCCGGCGCGGCCTGCGTGCCGGCGATAGGCTGACCGTCCGCATCGCTCACCAACAGGGCCGGTTCCAGGTCGCCGTCGGTGCGCTCCACGCGCAGCGCCACGATGTCGCCCTCGTTCGCGGCGAAAAACCAATCGTCCACGCCGCCGGAAGCCAGCACCGCGTCCAGCGGCTCGCCAAACCGAAGCTCGCCGCCCTGCGCCCGGCTGGTCGTCCAGGTATGGGCCAGCGCCAGGACTGCGCAGGCCGTCGCCAAGATGGCCACTGCCGCCAGCCAGCGGAAGAGAGAAGATCGTCGGTTGAAGCGTGTGCCACGGGTCATGGGTGCAGCCACTTTCACGCGCCGGAGACGTGCTATCGCGTACCGAGTCGATGATAACACGCCCGGTCGGTTTGCGGAAAGTTTGCGCCGCGTTATCCCGCTTCAAACTTTCTGGAATTAAACCAGTGTATAAAGATTTTCAATGTACCTATTGACATTCTTGAAGTTCGACATAAAATGAGAGTCAAGAACGTGGCCATGCTACACTCCACATGGTTTTCAGCGTTCTATAGCGGAGACATAGACGATGCATCCTGTGCTTGGGGCGTGTCCGGTGTGCGGCGAGCCGTTGACCATCACCCGGCTGCACTGCCGCGCCTGCGACACCAGCATTGAGGGCCAGTTTTACGCCGGGCGGCTGGCGCAGCTCAGTCCGCGCCAATTGGAATTTGTCGAGACGTTCCTGCTGTGCGAAGGCAAGATCAAAGCGGTGGAAGAACGGCTCGGCATTTCATACCCGACGGTGCGCAGCCGCCTGCGCGACGTGATCATGGCTATGGGCTACGAGATGCAGGCCGACGACGAGTCCGAGCCGCCGTTGTCCGAGGGGGACCGCAAGCGCGTGCTGGATGATCTGGCCGCCGGGCGGCTGTCTTCGGAAGAGGCGATTGCGATGTTGAAGGGATTGGGCGAATAAGGCCGCCCGTCCCGGTTCCGAGAAGGAGAGAGCACGACCATGACCCGAATCGACATTCTGCAGAAGCTCGCGGCAGGCGAAATCAGCGTGGACGAGGCCACCCGGCTGCTGCAAGAGGCCGCCGAAGCTGCTCCCGCCGAGGCGCAGGCCCACAGCGCACAGGCCGGTGAGGAGAAACCCAAGCGCGACGCGCAGGACGCCGAGCCGGACGCTGAGCCGGTCGCGGAGAAGCGCAAAAACGGCGACTCTGTCAAGCGCACGCCGCGCTGGCTGCGGATTCGGGTTGGGCGCGTCGGCTCGGAGCGCGATCACGTGCGCGTGAACATCCCGATCGGGTTGGTCGATGCCGGGCTGCGGCTGGGCGCGCAATTTGGCGATCACAAGTGGTCGCGCACCCTGTCCGAGATGCTCGATTCCATCCACCGCGGTGAAGTCGATACGCTGGTCGAGGTCGAAGACGATCATTCCGGCGAGCGCGTGCGCATTTTCGTGGACTGAGTCTCATCCGGCGAACGGCTGAGGGCGGCGAGTTCCGTACACAAACACGGAAAGTTGTAAGGAAGGACCATCATGGGCGACGACGGTTGGGCACGGATGGAAGTGGATCCGGGCGTGGCCATCATCATCGAAACGGCGGGCGGCGATCTGGCCGTCGTGCCGGGCAACGACGGCGAAATCTCGGTGGAAGGCGAAGGACCGCGCATCGACCGCGTCGGTGACGGGCAGACCATCGTGATCCACTGCGCAGGCGACGCCGATGTGCGCGTGCCGCCTTCGGCCCGGAGCCTGCACATTCACTCGGTGGGCGGCGACCTCAAGGTGCGCGAGTTCAACGGCCCGGTCACGGTGGAAGAGTGCGGCGGCGATGCGGCCATCCGCGAGATCAAAGGGCCGGTCAGCATTGAGAGCGCCGGGACGGATGTGCGCGTGACGGATATCACCGGGCCGCTCGCCGTGGGCAGCGTCTCGGCAGACCTGACGGTGCGGGACATCACCGGGCCGGTGCAGGTCGATTCGGTCGGCGCGGACATGGAGATCAAGCGCGTGATGGGGCCGGCCAACGTGAACTCCGTCGGCGCGGATGCCACCCTGCGCGACATCAACGGCCCGCTGAACATCGAGTCGGTCGGCGCGGACCTCGTCGTTACCGGCCTGAACGCCTCGCCGTTCACCATCGAATCGGTGGGATCGGACCTGCTGCTTGAGATTGAAGGCTCCGGCATGTTGCTCGGCCAGGTTGGCCATGTGGGCGGCAGCGTGAGCATCAAAGTCCCGGCGGACGCATCGCTGCGCTGTGGCATTCCTGCCGACGTGGAGCGCACCGTCAACCTGGGTGGGGCGCAGGTTGTCGAGCAGGATGGGCGGGTCAGCGTGTGCCTGGGCGATGCCAGCCCGCAGACGCCGGGAATCGAGTTCGAAGCCATCGCCGGCGATTTCCAGTTGAACGGCGGCGGGCGCGGCTTTGGCGCACGGTTTGAATTTGAAGCCAACTTGCCGGATAATCTGGACGAGATCATCTCGACGCGCATCACCGAGCAACTGGCGCGCATTCAGGATAACCTGTCGCGCCAGACGGAGCGCATCCAGCGTGAGGCCGAGCGAATGGCCGAGCGTGCGCGTGAGAAGGCGGAGCGCGCTGCCGAGCGTGCCCGCAGCCGCGCCGAGCGCGCCCACGAACAGATGGAGCGCCACACCGAGCGGCTGCGCCGAGGCCCACGCGGCAAGGGCTGGGTCTGGTCGTGGGGCGGCGATGCGCCCACCCCGCCAGAGCCGCCGCGCCCACCGCGCCCACCCGCTGCGCCCCGCCCGCCGGAGCCGGTGACCGACCAGGAGCGCCTGGCCATCCTGCGCATGGTCGAGAACAAGACGATCACGATTGAGGAAGCAGAGCGTCTGCTCGCCGCGCTTGAGGGTCGGAGCTAGAGCCGCCGGCCCACGCACCGCGCCGCCGAGTGTCGCTCTGCCCAGGCAGGGAAATCGGACAAAGGACGGCGCTGGATGGCTGCTTCCGTATCGACAACCGCCGCCGCCGGGCAGCATGTCCCTTCGGGCATCCGCCCGGTGAATCTGCGGCGGGACCTGGCGGCGATGGCCGACCTGATCGAGCTGTGTTTTGCGCCCACCATGGACGAGGCCGGGCGCGCGGCGGTGCGCGAGATGCGCAGCATCAGCCAATCCGGGCCGCTGCTCATGTTCCTGTCCGGGCTGAACCATATCCTGGGCGGCCTGGAAGAAGGCTTTGTCTGGTACGAGGATGGGCGGCTGATCGGGAACGTCTCGATCTCTGCGGCGGGCTTTCCCCGCTCGCTGGGCGCGACGTATTCGATTGCCAATGTGGCCGTTCACCCGGACTACCGGCGGCGCGGCATCGCGCGGGCGCTCATGCAGGCGTCACTGGCCTTCATCCGCGCCAAACGCGGCGTGCGCGCCATCCTGAACGTGGAAGCCAACAACACCGGCGCGCGCGCGCTGTACCTGAGCCTGGGCTTTGTCGAAGAGCGCACGTTCGTCCGCTGGCGGCGGCATTCGCATGTGCGCCCGCCCGCCAGGCTCGACGACGCGCCCTATGTGACGCTGCGCGGCGCGGCGGAGTGGCGCGACGAGTACGACCTGGCGCTGCGCACCCGGCCCAACGCGCGCGGCGGCCTGGGCTGGCAGATGCCGGTCCACGAGGGCGAGTTCCGGCCTCAGCTGGTGCAGGCGACGCTCAAGGCGCTGTCCGGCCAGATTGACGAGCGCTGGGTGGTGCGCAAGGCGGGCGGCGAGGGCATTGCCGGGTCCCTGCGCGTATCGCGCAGCCTGACCGGCTCCAGCCGCATGATCCTGCTCGTCGAGCCGGCCTATGCGGGCCGGGTCGAGGAACCGCTCTTGAATTTCGTGCTGCGCCGGCTGAACGACGATTTGCGCCCGGCAACGCTGGAACACCCGGCAGACGACGCTGCGACGAGCGAGGCGCTGGAACGCTACGGCTTTGAGCGCCGCCACACGCTCGTCAGTATGCGCGCCGATCTGAGGTGACCGGGCAACTTTCGACAACCACGCGGGTCAGGGGAGTGACGTATCTCCCCAGGAGTACACACAAGCCGATGACCACCGCTGAAGAACGTATGAAAATCCTGGACATGATCCGGGAAAAGAAGATCACCGCCGAAGAAGGCGCGCAGCTTTTGCAGGCGCTTCAGGAAGGCGCGCGCCGGGGCGACAAAGAAAAGGGCCGCGATCCACGCTGGCTGCGGGTGCGCGTGACCGACCTGCGCACCAACAAGGCGAAGGTGAACGTCAACGTGCCGATGAGCCTCGTAAACGTCGGGATCAAGCTCGGCGCGCGCTTCATCCCCGCCGACGGCGAGATGGACATCGCCGGAATCCTGGAAAACATCCGGCGCGGCCAGATCGGCAAGGTCTTCGAGTTCGAGGACACCAACGACGGCGAGCGCGTCGAGATCTGGGTTGAGTAGGGGC
>JADZBY010000074.1 GCA_020851855.1 Anaerolineae bacterium | reverse complement strand
CGCGTACCCCGATCCGCGCCCGCTGGACGCGAGCGGCTACGACGCGGTGTGCTTCTGGATCTACGACACGACGGCCAATAACGACGGTACGGCGGATAACACCGTCGGCGTGTCGATCATCGACGCCGCCGGGACGAAGGATGAGGTGTGGACCGATCATGAGTCGGCGGGCCTCAATCCTAAGACGATCAAGGACGAGTGGGTCCAGATGTGCATACCGCTCGCTGCGTACACTAAAGCCGACCTGACCCAGATCGACAAGATTCAGTTTGCGCTGTACTGGGCCGGGACGTACTACATCGACGACATCCGCTTCGGGATTGCTGCCGAGAAGTAACGCGCGTGCGGCCCAGTGCCTTTGACGCGGCGCCAGCGGGAACCAACGAGGTGCTGCGTCGAAGGCGACCCGTGCGAGAAGTAAGCTTATGGTTAGCCAGAGGGGTGTTATCATGTCTTCGACTTCATGGCGTGTGAGCCGCCGCGAGTTTCTCCGCCTCGCCGCGCTGGGCGGGAGTGGTCTGGCGCTGGGTGGGGCGTTCGGAATGGGCCTGCCGCGCGTTTTCGCCCATCCGAGCAGGCAGAATCCGTCGGTGGATGTTTTGCTCCAGACGTCGGGTTGGCCGATTGATCTACCCCTGCCCGATTCGGCCCCCGGCACGTACCAGGCGGGGTATGCGCTCGCCTTCCAGTCGTGGCTGGATATGAACCCGGGCGTGCGCGTCGAGCGCATCGAGTTCAATCCGTGGGACGCCGCCGCGCTGCGCACCGCTGTGGCGGGCGGCACAGCGCCATTCACATACCCGATTGGCGTCCTGGGTGCGTGGAATGTGACCGGCATTCAGGCCGCATTTGCAGAAGGCGCGTTTGCCGACATTACGGACGCCTTCAATCGCCACAACGTGCTGGAACTGCTCGACCCGAAAGTCGCCGCCGCCACCTCCCGCTGGATGGCCGGAGACCGCATCTTCGGAATCCCCTATGAGGTGGTGTCCAGTCAGGGCTTCTTCTACAACCGCGCTCACCTCGAATCTATCGGCATGGACCGCATTCCGCTGGACTGGACGTGGCAGGACATGCGCGAGATGGCGCTCAAGCTGACCACGGAGGCGCGCAAGGGCCTCGCCATGGCCGCCTACGCGCTCAATTGGATTCTGCCGTCGTATGGCATCGGCTTTGACGGTCTCGTGTCTCGCTACCCGATCCCAGGGCGCGGCTTCAACTGGCGCTGGGACTTCACCACCTTCGTGGATGATATGGTCGAGGGCGTGGACCTGTGGCGGGGCATGTTCTTCGATGATCAGTCGGTCTTCTCGGACCCGAATTACTGGGACTTCTCGCAGAATGGCCCGCTGGCGGCGGCGTTCTACGACGAGCGCGCCTCGATGACGCCCGGCATTGCCCTGTTCTTCTCGGACATGGCCCAGAAGATGGGCAAGACGATAGCCGAGTCGGATGCGATGATGAGCTTCGTGCGCGCGCCGCTCGGCCCGACCGGCTTCACACCCGAACAGCCTATCACACCCAGTGCCTGGGCCTTCAGCCCTGACCTGAGCGAAGAAGCGCTTGATAAGGCCGTGTCGCTGTTCAGCGACCTCCTGCTGGGCGACGGCTTCGTCAAGACCATGCAGCACATCTACGAGGTGACTGGCGATCTCGGCGCAGTGTTGGGTGCGATGCGCTGGCCGTATGCCAACCGCTATTCGGATCAAATCCCTGGCATTGAGGGTTCGCTGGGAGCGGCAGCTGGCAGCAACTTCTACGCCGCCCTTCAGGAAATCTTTGCCCAGCCAGCGTTGCCCGAAGCGGGCACGTACCTGCCCGCCGAGACGACGACCGGCCCCGGCGATACGCCCTGGTACGACAAAATCACGCGCTGGGCGTTTACCCGCGATGCGTTCGACGTACGTGTCGAAGCGGCGGAGATGGAAGGTATCCTCAATCAGCAGGCGTCAACCTTCCCGTCAACCGTGGATGAGAGCGCCTTTGCCGAGGGCATTCGCCGCTACTACGCAGATTGGGATTCGCTGCTTCAGCAAATCGCGCCGGACTTCTACGAGCAGCGTTTCAAACCGTTCTACGATTTGCGTATCGCGCCGAACTTCGGCTGATCCGTTCGCCTCTTCCCTCGATAGCGCGTGTTGGTGTCGAGGGAAGTCGTCCACGCGAAGGAGACCGTCCATGACGGCAAACGTCGAAGGGCTTGAGAGCCTTGCCCCTGCTGTGACCGCCACGCGCGAGGTGAGCAGGCGTCGCCGCTGGCAGATCGCGCTGTTCGTGATTCCCGCGTTTCTATTCCAGTTCTTCTGGGGCTGGTATCCGATGGTGGTCGCCCTGTTTCTGAGCCTGACCGACTCACCCATCCGGGGCAACCTGACCTTTCAAGGGCTGAACAACTACAACCGCTTGCTCCTCGACCCACTGGTACCGATGGCTTTTCGCATCACCCTGATTTACGCAGGGCTGTCCATCCTGCTCACCTTTGCCATCCCGATTTTCGTCAGCATCCTGCTGATGGAGATGCCGCCCCGCGTCATGCGCGTAATGATGCTCCTGTGGTTTCTGCCCCTGAGCGGCATCGCCAGCACGCTGTTCTGGCAGTACTTATACAACGAGCAGTTTGGCGTCTTTCAGTGGATCGCCACGTCCGTATTAGGCCTGCCGCCGCAATCGTTTCTTAGCAGCCAGAACTGGGTGTTGCTCTGGCTGGTGCTGCCCGGCGTCCTGATGTACGGTCCCGGCCTGTATTATTTGACTGGCCTGCAGAGCATCCCCCGCTCGTACTACGAAGCTGCCGAGATCGAAGGCGCGAGCTTCTGGCGCAAAATCTGGACCATCTCGCTGCCGCGCCTGCGCCCGATCATCGCCATGACGCTGCTATTCGCCATCATCGGCTCCCTGCAAGAGTTCGCCTTTCCTGATCTGTTGACGCGCGGCGGGCCGAACGGAGCCAGCCGCACAGTCGTCATGTACATCATGGACATCCTGAACCACGCTCGATATGGCGATGCTACGGCGCTGGCCGTCATGTTGTTTGCACTCATCATGGTCATCGTCCTGATTTACCGCGCCGTATTTAAGGCCGACCCGGATAGTTGAGGTTAACAATACGACAGGAGCAGTGCATATGAGCCTTTTCCCGGTCGTAGGACGCAGCCAGCCGCGTTTGCGGATCGCCTGGTGGGTGGTGGTGCTCATCCTGTGCGGCGGCGTGATCATGCATCTGATCCCGTTCTTCATCATGATCAGCACCTCGTTCAAGCCTGCCGCCGAGGCGATGGCGATGCCGCCCACGCTCCTGCCGAAAGAGCCGACGCTCGCGGGCTGGCGGTTGGTCTTCGAGATGGCGGCTTCTGCGCAGTCGCTCATCGCGCAGCCGTTAGGACAATACTTCCTGAATTCGTTCATCATGGCGGCGGGGACCCTGCTGCTCTCCATTCCTCTGACGTCAATGGCGGCCTATGCGTGCAGCAAGCTGATCAAGGGGCGCACGTCTCGCATTCTGTTCATCTTCTTCATCGGCACACTCATGCTGCCTGGCATTGTGACGCTCATCCCGTCGTACCTTCTGACGCGCAACTTTCCGTTTCCGCTGCCCGTCGTTCCAGACATCCCTGGAACAGACACTGCTTTCCCCAGCATCCGCATCTGGAACACGTTCTTCGCGGTCATCATCCCGGCGGGCTTCAGCGCCGGCAACTTCCTGCTCTTCAAAGGATTCTTCGACAGCATCCCCGACTCGATTATCAACGCGGCGCGCGTTGACGGCGGCTCGGAATTCAACATCTTCCGTCGCATTGTCCTGCCGATGAGCGTGCCCGTCTTTGCCGTCACCATCTACTTCCAGTTCAGCGCAATCTGGGATAGCTATCTGTGGCCGCTGGTGGTCATCCAGGACAGCAAGATCGCGCCCCTAACCGTCGCTATCCGGCGGCTGGTGGACGCCTTTACCTACGCAGGCACAACAAACGCTCAGACCGCGCTCGGCCAATCGGCCAACGTCGCCAGTCTGGCCAGCCAGGGGCTGTCGTGGAATGGGCTGATGGTGCTCGGCCTCCTGCAGGCAATTCCGGTGTTTCTGTTCTTTATCGTCGTCCGCGAATACCTTCTGAAGGGCGTCCGCATCCAGGGGCTAAAATGAGCAAGGTCACTCTGGAGAACGTGGTTAGGGCTTACGAGGCCACAGCGCTCGTCGGTGGCGCGCCGAGTCGTCCCGCGCTGGATCACATCAGCCTGGAGATTCACGAGGGCGAGTGCGTCAGTGTCGTGGGGCCGTCCGGCTGCGGCAAGAGCACACTCCTGAAAGTAATCGCCGGTTTAGAACTCCCGAATAGTGGGCATATCCTGTATGACAACGTCGATGTCACTCACGTTCCCCCACAGGCGCGCGGCGTCGGCATGATCTTCCAGGATTACGCGCTCTATCCGGCCCGCGAGGGACAGGGCAATCTCAGCTACTATTTTGAGGTGCGCAAGAAGTCCGAAGAAGAGAAACAGCAGCGCCTTCGTGAAACCGCCGAAATGATGGGAATCGGCTTCGATCTGCTGCTGAGTCGTCAGGTCGGTACGCTTTCCGGTGGAGAACGCCAGCGCGTCGGGATTGCCCGCTGCATCGTGCGTGATCCGAACGTCTTCCTGATGGATGAGCCGATCAGCAACCTGGACGCCAAATTGCGGGAGCGAACACGGGTGGAAATGAAACGCCTGCTCACCCGGTTTGGCATCACGACCGTGTACGTGACGCACGATCAGCAGGAGGCGATCTTCATGGGTGACCGCATCGTCGTCATGCGCAGTGGCCGGGTAGAGCAGTTCGACAGCTTCGACGCTCTATACTATACCCCCGCCAATCTGTTCGTCGCCTCACTCATTGGCACGCCGCCGATCAGCGTCCTGTCCGTAGAGCACGCCGACACGGCGCTGTACGTTCACGATGGTCAGCACTGGTCGCTACCCGACCACCTGGCTGTTGGGCTGCCTGCCGGGCGGCTGCGGATCGGCGTTCGACCCGAAGGATGGCAGGTGGCGCTTGAGGCCACGCCGAACTGCCTGCCGATAAGCGTGTCGCACATCGAGCGCCTGTACACCGAGCGAGCCGCGTATGTGCACGGCCAGATCGGGGGCGCGTCCGTCAATGCGCTCGTGCCGCTCGACTTCCCGGATGCGCCGCGGGTGTACATCCAGCCCGACTGGGAGCATGTGTACGTATTTTATCCTGACGAGGAAACGCCGTTGCACCTTCCTGGCGTTCCCGACCTATTCTGAGGACGCAAGTCACAATGGCAGCAATTACGGTTGCGCATTTGACCAAACGTTTTGTCGGAAAGACCGCTGTCAACGACGTGAGCTTCTCGTTGGGCAAACACGAGTTCCTGGTGCTGGTCGGCCCGTCGGGCTGCGGCAAGACGACCACGCTGCGCATGTTGGCGGGCCTGGAGCCCACCACCAGCGGCGACATTTACTTTGGCGCGCGGCGGGTGAACGACATTCGGCCTAAAGAACGCAACGTGGCGATGGTCTTTCAGGATTATGCCGTGTTCCCGCATCTGACCGTCTATGAGAATATCGCCTATGGGCTGCGCTCACGCGGTGCACCGCGCTCATTGATCGCCGAGCGTGTCCCGGCAGCGGCGGAGCGATTCCGCATCGATCACTTGCTCCAACGCAAACCGCGTCAGCTCAGCGGCGGGGAGCGCCAGCGCGTGGCCCTGTCGCGGGCAATGGTCCGCGACGCTGACTTATTCCTGTACGATGAGCCGCTGTCCAACCTCGACGCGCAACTACGCCATCAGGCGCGCGAGGACATTGTAACGCTCCACAACCAGAAGCAGAAGCCCAGTATCTACGTCACGCACGACCAATCGGAGGCGATGGCGATGGGCGACCGCATCGCCGTGATGCGCGATGGACGGATCGAGCAGATCGGCACGGGCGGTGAGTTATACGAGCGCCCGGCCAACCTGTTCGTCGCCTACTTCATCGGCACGCCGAGCATCAATCTGTTCGATGTCATCTTACAGGCACACGGTGACGGGCTGTATGCCGCCACAGCGGGTCTGCGGGTGCTGCTCCCGCCCGAAATCCGGGCAGGCTTACAAGATCGAATGGGTTCGACTGTCAAGATGGGGCTGCGCCCGGAGGATTTCCATGTGCCGAAGTTTGCTCCGTTCGAGGTCACCGAGCATAACCAGACGCGAGGCATCGTCAACGTCATCGAGCCGTCATCGACGGGCTGCACGGTCTACCTAAGCACCGTCGAAGGTACACCGCAGGACTTCGCAGCGACCTTTCGCACCCGCCTGCCAGCGAGTTATCTGGGGAAGGAAATACCTCTGGCGCTACATCTGGAGAAAGCGCACTTTTTCGATGCGGAGCATGGCGCATCTCTGCTCTCGCGTTGAGAAGAGGGAGATTCTATGCCGTTCTTTGATGATTCCGGCGTTTGCGTCGAGGAGGAACGCACTGCACTTGAGCGCACCTTTGCCCTGGCCCGTGAACAGTTGGAGCGATTGATCACGCTGAATCTCCTGTGGGCGTTGCAGGGCGTGCCGCTGTTGATCGCGTGGGCGTTTCCCACGCCTGACGCCGTGCGGGTGATTCTCACGTTCTATAGTGTCCTCGCGATTCCGCCTGCCACCGCGACCATGTATGCCATGTTGGCGCGGGTGTGCGCAGGCGAGCCTATCGACCGGCATCAGCTCACGGACTGTGCGAAGGGTCATGCGCTGAATGGCCTGCTCAAGCTGATGCCGCTGTACAGCCTGTTCTTCTGGCTGGCGCTGCTCATGAACGCGGCGACAACAGGCGGGTGGCTGGCCCTGGACGTGCTGGCGCGGTTGCTGTTCTTGTTGCTGGCGACCCTCTCGCTTTATTGGGGACCCGCGCTGGCGGCGCACCCCGAATGGTCGCTCGTCGAGCTTGTGACTCGCGCCGCGCGTTTGTTCTGGCGCTCGCCCGGCCAGACGCTCTTGCTTGGCGGCGCGTGCCTGATTGCCACGCTGCTCGGCGTCATCTCAATTGCCGGGCTGGTCCTCATCGTTCCCGTGCTCATCATACTTCTGCAAACCGAGTTCTACCGCTCCGTCACAATAGCCACCTCTTGACGGGCTGAAAGGACTTCCCTGTATGGCTTCCCTGGAAATCCGCAATCTCTACAAAAGCTTTGGGCGAAACACTGTTCTGAACGATATCAACCTCACCGTGCCGGAGGGGGAGTTCTTTGTCGTCTTGGGGCCCTCGGGCGGCGGCAAAAGCACGCTGTTGCGCATTCTGTGCGGTATCGAGTTGCCGGATAGCGGTGAAATCATCCTGAACGGACGCAATATCACGCAATTGCCGCCGCGCGAACGTAACATCGGTATGGTTTTCCAGGATTACGGTCTGTACCCGCACATGGATGTCAGGGAGAATATCGCCTATGGGCTGGAAGCGCGGAACATGCCCAAAGCAGTCGTTGAGGAGAGAGTCAAAGCAGCGGCAGCCAAACTGGGAATCACTCCGCTGCTTGAGCGTGTCGTCGTCGATCTGTCCGGCGGTGAGCAGCAGCGCGTTGCCCTCGCGCGGGCGCTGGCGAAAGACGCATCCCTGTACCTGTTCGACGAACCGCTCTCGAATCTCGATCCCAAACTGCGCGTGCAGGCGCGGCGCGATATTGTCATGGTACACCGCGAGAAGCACAAGCCGACCCTATATGTCACCCACGACCAGACTGAAGCGCTTGCCAGTGGAGACCGTATCGGCGTCATCGCCGCAGGGCGCTTGCAGCAGGTCGGCGCTGCCGACGATCTCATCCAGCGCCCCGCCAACCTGTTCGTCGCCAGATTCATAGGCTCGCCGCCCATGAATCTGGTCAGTGCCACCCTCGAATTCGACGCGAGAGCAGACGTTTTCGCCGCCCGATTTGGCGGGCAAACGGTCCTACGTTTGCCATCTCTATGGAACGCGACTCTG
>JADZBY010000073.1 GCA_020851855.1 Anaerolineae bacterium | reverse complement strand
GCCAGCGTCGTGGTCACGCGCGAGGTGTCAGACTGGTCGGTCACGGCGCTGCCCGCCAACCCGCCTGCCATCTGGCTGCGCGTCAAACGCGGCGGCGATGCGCTCGAAGTGTATTACTCGCTCGACGGCGCGGACTATACCATGCTCCGCCTCGCCTATTTCCCCACGGCCAATCCCGTGCAGATCGGTCTGATGGCCGCATCGCCCCAGGGCAGCGGCTATACGGTGCGCTTCGACGGTTTCACCGTGCGGAGCGCTTGAGAAAAGCCAGACACCATGTCCCAGCAGAAAAACGGTCCGCTCTCCCTGTTGCTCATCGCCTATTTCTCGTTTGTGGTCATCGGCGTGCCCGGCGCGATCCTGAACATCGCCTGGACGTACATGCACACCGATCCGGCGTTCCAGGTGTCGTTCGGCTCGCTCGGCATCCTGATGACGTTCAGCACGCTGGGTTATCTGGCCACCAGCTTCGTTAGCGGGCGCGTCATCGGCAGGTTCGGCATCGGCGCGACGCTGGTCGCCGGGAGCCTGCTTGGCGCGCTCGGTATGGCCAGTTATATCTTCGCCCCGGCGTGGTTTGCCCTGCTCGTGCTGTCTATGGTGGCCAGCGCCGGGTCGGGCCTGATCGACACCGGGCTGAACAACTTCGTCTCGACCCATTACAGCGTGGGGCGGCTGAACTGGCTGCACGCGGCGTTCGGCATCGGCGCGTCCATCGGCCCGATCCTGGCGACCTTCGTCGTCGTGCGTTATGGCGGCTCGTGGCGCATGGCCTACGCCGTCGCGATGGCGTTGTTCCTGCTGGCCAGCATCCTGTTCATCGCCACGCGCAAGCGCTGGACGCTCGACGGCGAGACGAAGACGCCGTCGGCCACGGGCGAAAAGCCACGCACGACGCACGTCGGCTTCATGGAAACGCTGCGCATGCCGCTCGTGGCGCTGCTCGTCGCCTTGTTCTTCATCTATGGCGGCGTGGAAGTCAGCGCGCCGCAGCTGGCGAACACGCTGTTCATGGAAGGGCGCGGCGTCGACCAGGAAACGGCGGGCTTCTGGATCAGCGCCTTCTGGTTCGCCTTCACCTTTGGCCGCATCCTGACGGGCTTCGTCGCGGACCGCTTCTCCACCGTGTTTCTGGTGCGCTTTGGCACGGTCGGCGCGGTGATTGGCTCCGTGCTGCTGGCGCTCAACGTGGACCGCAACCTGTCCTTTCTCGGTCTGGCCTTCATCGGCTTCGCCATCGCGCCAATGTTCGCCACGCTGGTTGCGGACACGCCGCGCCGGGTCGGTCTGCGCCATGCGCCAAACGCCATCGGCTTCCAGGTAGGCATGTGTGGTCTGGGCATCGGGATTCTGCCGGGCCTGGGCGCATTCCTGGCCGAAAGGCTGGGGCCGGAAGCCATCGGGCCGTTTGTGGTGGTCTTCAGCCTGGTCATGTTCGCGCTGTTCGAAGTCATCCTGATGCGCGAAAACCGGCTGAAGTCGCTGAAGATGGACGCGGCTCCGGCGCAAGAACCGGCGTGAATGCCCCGACGGGCTGCACGCGGCTTAAGCCAGTTGCACTGCACTTTATCAGGAGCGAACGATGCACCAGACATACCAGCTTTCCCACGCGGACGCCGCGAAAATCGTGGACGCCATCCGGGCCGAGCTTGAAAAGCAGGGCAAAGGCGCAGCCATCGCCGTAGCCGACGCGCACGGCGAGTTGATCGCCTTCTTGCGCACGGATGGCTGTCCGCTGCCGTCAATCACCATCGCCATGAACAAGGCGTTCACCGCCAGCCGCCTGGGCAAGGAATCGGCGGATGTGGGCCGCAAATCGCGCGAGGAAAACACGCCTATCCTGAATCACGGCGACATCCGTTACCTGGGCTGGGGCGGCGGCGCGCCGCTCGTCTACCAGGGTCAGGTGGTGGGCGCGGTGGCCGTCAGTGGCCTGCCGGAGCAGGAAGACATCGTGCTGGCGCGGATGGGCGCGGCGCTGCTCGGCGAGTAAGTCTACCCGCCATTGTGATAACTCTGTGTCGGCCCCAGGGGCATTTGATATGGCTCTGTAATGAGTCGCTGTGAACGTTCCATGTTACGATGTATGCGGAGTTATTTAACTCACCGTCCATAAGGAGTAGCCATCATGTTGTATCTGCCTCGTGAAGAGGGCCAGGGCCTCGTAGAGTACGCGCTGATCCTGGTGTTGGTCGCCATCGTGGTCATCATCATTCTGGCCATCCTCGGCCCGGCCATCGGCAACGTCTTCTCGAATATCGTCCGCAGCCTCTAGTTTCGAGCACTCGCGCACGTCCGAGAAGCCTTCACATCGTAGACAGGACGCCCGCCCCAAAAGCGGGCGTTCCTGTTTTCATGGGTGGGGAAGGTGCGCGAGCAGCTAACGGACGTGGAACGCCTCACGATACCAGGCCCACGTCCGCGCCAGGCCGTCTTTCACCTGCACTTTGGGGGCAAAATCCAGCAGGCGGCGCGCCCGGCTGTTGTCGCAGAAGGTGATGGGCGGCTCGCTGAGCGGCGCAGGCGCATTGACGCGGATAGCCGTCCGCCCGCTCCATGCTTCCAGCACATCCACGAACTCGCTCATGGACAGCGGGTTGCCGCAGCCGAGATTGAGCACCTCGTAGCCCAGCGGGCGGTCCAGCGCGGCGACAACGCCATCCACGATGTCGTCGATGTACGTCCAGTCGCGGCTGAAGACGCCATTGTTGAAGAGCGTGATGGGCGCGCCCTCGACCAGCGCCCTGATGACCTTGAGCGGCATCATGTCCGGGCGTCCGGCGGGGCCGTACACGTTGAAGAAGCGCAAGCAGGTGACGTTCAGGCCGAAGAGATGGTGAAACGAGTGCGCCAGCATCTCGGCAGCGCGCTTGCTGGCCGGGTAGGGTGCGAGTGGGCGGTCGGCGGCGTCATCTTCGACAAAGGGCAGGCGCGTCGTCTCGCCATACACCGATGATGTGGACGCCTGCACGAATTGCTGGACGCCGTGCCTGCGCGCCGCTTCCATCAGGCGTAGGCTGCCAGTCACGTTTACGTCAAAATACAGCCCGGCCTCGTTAATCGAGTTGCGCACGCCCGCCATAGCCGCCATGTGGGCGATGCGGCGCACCTTGAACGTGGCAACGATACGCTCGATCAGCGCCTCGTCGCGCACGTCGCCCTCGATGATGGCCACGTCGGGCGCGTTTTCGAATGGCGCGACATTCGCCCGCTTCAGCGCCGGGTCATAATAGTCGTTGAAATTGTCCAGGATGACGAGCGGCTCGCCCCGCGTCCGCAACGCTTTGGCCACATGGCTGCCGATGAAGCCTGCCCCGCCCGTGATCAGTGTCGTCATGATTGTTTTCGCCTTCAGACCAGCCCCAACCTGCGCACCATCGCGTCGAGCGCATCCGCCGATGGCTCGACCGGGTGCGCCGCGCCGCCGACCAGCTCCAGGCTGCGCATCGCGCCGCGCACATCCTTCAGCCCGTTGCCGGTGATGAGCAAAACCACCTCGTCATCGGGCGTCAGGTGGCCGTCTGCGAGCGCCTGCCGGATGCCCGCCAGCCCGGTGGCCGCCGCCGGTTCGGCAAAGACGCCCGTCGCACGCGCCAGTTCGGGGATGGCCGCCAGGATCGCCGTGTCGGGCACACTGACGAACGCGCCGCCGGTATTCAGCACGGCGCGCATGGCCTTCGCCCGGTCGCGCGGCAGACCGACGGAGATGCTATCCGCGACCGTTTCCGCCGGCCCCTGCTGCATGTCCTGCGGCGCGATGCCCTCGCGCCACGCGCGCACCAGGCTGCTGCTGCCCTCGGCCTGCACGCCGATGAAGCGCGGCATCCGGTCGATCCAGCCCAGGCCCTGCAGGTCGGCGAAGCCCTTGTACTGCCCGGCGAGGATGTTGCCGTCGCCCACGCTGACCACGAACGCATCCGGCGCGCGCCAGCCAAGTTGCTCGGCGGTCTCCAACGCGGCGGTCTTTTTGCCCTCGGTGGTGTACGGATTCATGCCCGTGTTGCGGCAATACCAGCCGTAACGCTCCGCCGCGATCACGGACAGGTCAAAGGCGTCGTCGTAGCTGCCCTGGACGAGAAAGAGCGTCGCGCCGTAGACGATCAGTTGGGTGATCTTGGCCTGCGGCGCGCTGGCGGGCACGAAGATCACGGCGCGAATCCCGGCGCTGGCGCACAGCCCAGCCAGCGCTGCGCCCGCATTGCCGCTGCTGGCGGTGGTCACGACGGGCGCGCCCAGTTCGGCGGCGCGTGCGGTCACCATGGCGCTGGCGCGGTCCTTGAGCGAGGCCGTGGGATTGCGCGAGTCGTCCTTCAGCCACAGGGCGCGCAGGCCGAGCGCCTGGGCCAGACGCGGCGCGGGGATGAGCGGCGTCATGCCGACCGGCAGCGGCGGGATAAACGCCTCATCCACGACGGGCAAGAGCGGCCTGTAGCGCCACATCGTCGCGTTCAGCGGCCCGCTCTGCGCGGCAATGCTCAGCGGCGAGAAATCGGCGTCAATGCGGACCAGATCATAAACCATGTCCAACGTACCGACCGGGCCGCACACCGGGCAGGTGTACGTCACCTCGGCAGGGTCGTACAGCGCCCCGCAGACCGGGCATTCGAGATGGGAAAGGTAGGTGTGCATGAAACTATCCTGTCCTGACGGGTTTACCTCACCCCCTGCCCCTCTGCATGTCCGCCGCCCCAGAGGGGACCCCGGCGGCATAGAGAGGGGAGAAGCCGCTCAGTGCAGAATGATGCCCTCTCGGTTCCCTCTCCACGGAGTGCCGTGGAGAGGGGACAGGGGTGAGGTCAATCTCTTTCACCCCGGCACAAACCACGTGCCCGTTTCGCCGTTCAGGGCGCGCACGATGTTCGGCGGGTCGGTGATGAGCGCCATTGGGCCGCCCTTTTCCAGGAAACGGATGACCGCCTGAATCTTGGGCAACATGCTGCCGCGCGCAAAGTGCCCCTGTTCCAGGTAGTGGCGCGCCTCACTAAGCGTCACCCGGTCCAGCGCGCGCTGGTCGGGCTTGTTGTAGTTCAGCATCACTTTTTCGACGCCGGTGGAGATCAGGAACAGGTCCGCGCTGATGCCCGACGCCACCAGGCTGCTGGCGCGGTCCTTGTCGATGACGGCATACACGCCGCGCAATTCGCCGCGTGGGTTGCGCACCACGGGAATCCCGCCGCCGCCCACCGCGATGACCACGTACTCGTTCTGCAGTGCGAGCTTGATGGCGTCCAGCTCGACGATCTCACGCGGCTCCGGCGAGGCGATGACGCGGCGCAGGCCCCGCCCGGCATCGTCCACCACGTTCCAGCCCTCTTTGCGGAAATTCTCGGCTTCGGCGTCGGTCAGGTAACCGCCGATGGGCTTGTCCGGGCTTTGCCACGCCGGATCGGACTTGGAGACGACGGTTTGTGTCACGATGGTGATGACGTGCTGCGAGATGCCCATCGTGCGCAGGCTGTTGCGCAACGCCTGCTGGACCATATAGCCGATGCTGCCCTGCGTATCGGCGCTGATCAGGTCGAGCGGCGTGGTGTGCACTTCGTGCGCGGCCAGCTCGCTGCGGCGCAGGATGAAGCCGACCTGCGGGCCGTTGCCGTGCGTGATCAGGACGCGCCAGCCTTCCCGGATCATGTTCGCGATGTGGCCGCACGTCTCGCGCACGGCGTCCCACTGGTATTTCACCTCGCGCTTGTCTTTGGCGGTGATCAGCGAATTGCCGCCGATAGCGACGACGGCGGTTTTTACGGGCATGTCGCATTACTCCTGAGAAGTTGCTGGATGGTTGGACTGCTCGCCGCCGTGCCTCACGGTTTGCCGACGAAGCGGTAGCCGACGCCGTACTCGTTCTGGATGTAGGTCGGCGTGCGCGGGTCCGGCTCGATCTTGCGGCGCAGGTGGGACACGTAGATGCGCGGGTAATGGTGCTCGGTCTGGTATTCGTAGCCCCAGACTTGCTCCAGAAGTTGCTGGAAGGTGAGCACCTGCCCACGATGCCGGACAAAGGTGGATAGCAATTTGAACTCGGTGGGCGTCAGGCGGATTTCCTGCCCGCTGACCCAGACGCGGCGCGCGTTGATGTCGATGGTCAGGTAGTCGTCGGCATAGACGAGCGGCTGGGCGTTGTCGTCGTCGCTGCGCTGGGCGCGGCGCAACAGGGCGCGCACGCGGGCGTGAAACTCGATGTTGCGGATCGGCTTGAGCATGTACTCATCCGCGCCGAGGTTCAGGCCTTTGGCGATCTCTTCCTCGGTGACGGCGTGCGCGGTGACGATCAGGATCGGCACGTTGGACAGCTCGCGGATGCGCTGGCAGACGGTCAGGCCATCCATCATGGGCAGCGCCACGTCCAGCACCACCAGGTTGGGCCGCGCCTCGTGGAAGGCGCGCAGCCCTTCCAGCCCGTTGTGGGCGATGTGGACCTCATAACCGTGCTGCTCCAAGTCGAGTTGCAGCAGCCGGTTCATCTCAGCGTCGTCCTCAATAATGAGCACTTTGACGGCCATAGCCCGCTCCGGGTGGATTCTGTGAAGGGAAGTGTTAATATCTTATACACGCATCTGGCCGGCTATTTTATCACTTTTTTCGACGGTTGCAGCACAGGCGGTCCACGTCTGGCCTACGGACACGCCCACGTCATGGCGCGGTTGGCGCGTCGCTTTCAATTCAGAAACGGAAAACCGGTATGTCCTGTCTTCGTCGCCTCGTTGTCTTACTCGTGATTGTGGCGCTGTTGGTCGGCGTGCTGGCCGGAGCGCTCCTCTATACCAGCCGCAAGATGATCCCGCAAGTGGATGGCGCGCTGCGGCTCGCTGGGCTGCGGGATGAGGTCACTATACTGCGCGACGCGGCGGGCGTGCCGCACATCTATGCGCGCAATGCGGCGGACCTGTTCTTTGCACAGGGCGTGGTGCAGGCCCAGGATCGCTGGTGGCAGATGGAGTTCAACCGCCACACCGGCCTGGGCCGCATCTCGGAACTGGTGGGCGATAACGAAGAGGCGCTCAACAACGATATTTTCATCCGCACCGTGG
This sequence comes from Anaerolineae bacterium, assembly GCA_020851855.1. Classification (GTDB taxonomy): domain Bacteria; phylum Chloroflexota; class Anaerolineae; order Aggregatilineales; family UBA2796; genus JADZBY01. Next base: position 6,042 of record JADZBY010000073.1, on the reverse strand, counting down.
GTTGGAATCGCGCGGCGCAGGCGGACCTGGATGCCATCAGCGACGAGACGCGGGCGGCGCTGGATGCCTTCAGCGCAGGCGTGAATGCGTACATTATGGGCAAATCGGGCGGCGATCTGGCCGTCGAATACTCGCTGCTGGGTGTGACGGGCGTCAATATCCCGGTCGAGCCGTGGCAGCCGTTGCACTCGCTGGCCTGGGCGCAGGTCATGGCCTGGGGCCTGAGCGATAACCTGAACAGCGAGTTGGACCGGCTGAATTTCGCGTCGGAATACGGCCAGGACAACGCCGAGGCGATGCTGCCGTACCTCATGCCGAGCTATCCCGACGATCATCCCACCATCCTGAGCGCCGACGATCTGCCGGTGGAGCCTGCCCCGGTCAGTACCACGCAGCGCGCGCCGGGCGATTCGGGCGATCTGGCCTACCTGGCCGGCGTCCAGGCGCGCCTGATGGGCACACCGCCAGAGATGGGCAAGGACTTCGGCCTGGGCAGCAACAACTGGGTGGTCAGCGGCGACCTGACCACGACGGGCCAGCCCATCCTGGCCAACGATCCGCACCTGGGCGTGCAGATGCCGTCGATCTGGTATCAAACCGGCCTGCACTGCATCGAGGTGAACGCCGAGTGCCCGTATGACGTGGTCGGCTTCTCGTTCCCTGGCGCGCCGGGCGTCATTGTGGGCCGCAACACGCACATCGCCTGGGGCGTGACCAACGCCACCGTCGATACGCAGGACCTGTATGTCATCGACGTGGACCCGGAGAACGACATACGTTACCGCGTCGATGGCGAATGGCAGGACATGCAGGTCATCAACGAGACGATCCGCGTCGGCGGCGGCGCGGATCACACGGTGCGCGTCCGCATCACGCGCTTCGGCCCGATCATCACCGACTCGTCGTTCTACGAGTGGTCCGGAGAGGCGGTGGGCAAACCGCTGGCCTTGCGCTGGGCGGCTATCAGCGAGCCGGGCGATCTGCTCGGCGCGGTGCTCGGCCTGAACCGCGCCGTGGATTGGGAGAGCTTCCGGCGCGCGCTCACCCTGTGGCAGTGGCCGGCGCAGAACTTCGTATATGCCGACGCCCAGGGCAATATCGGCTACCAGTTGCCCGGCCTGCATCCCATCCGCGCTGCCGGGCAGGCTGGCCTGTGGCCCGTTGACGGCTCCACGTCCGCCAACGACTGGCGCGGCTTCATCCCCTTCGAAAACCTGCCGCGCATTTTCAACCCGGCGCGCGGCTACATCGTGACGGCCAATAACAAGATCGTGCCCGACGAGTATTACACGCAACTGGCGGCGCGCCTGGGCGACCAGTTCGGCGCGGACGCCACGTTCACCTTCGGCGTGGATGTGGATCGTGGCTACCGCGCCGCGCGCATCACGCAGCTCATCGAAGCGGCTGCCGCCGACAGGATCAGTGTGGACGTCATGCGCGCCATCCAGGCCGACAACTACGATCTGACGGCCCCGGCGCTCTTGCCGCCCGCGCTGGCGCTCGACTACGGCCCCGACGTGCCCGCCGAGGCCGTCGCCTGGATGGGCGAGTGGGACTACCAGATGGGCATGGACAGCGGACAGGCGGCGCTGTATGCAGCCTACTGGGCCAATCTCGCCCGCCGCCTGTGGAATGATGAGCTAGGCTTCACGATGGGTGGCTCGCCGGTCAGCCTGGGCGCGGTAGCGCTGGTGAACGAGCCGGACAGCGCCTACTGGGACGATATGAGCACGGCGGACCGCGTCGAAACTCGCGACGACGTCCTGCGCGCGGCCTTCGTGGACGCCTTCAACGAACTCAAGGGCCGCCTGGGCGAGAATTACCGGATGTGGCGCTGGGGCGACATTCACACCACCACCTTTGTGAGCAATCCACTCGGCCTGAGCGGCATCGGACCTATCGAGGGCTACGTCAACGCCGGGCCGGTCCGCACGGGCGGCAGCAGCGAGACGATCAACCGCAGCGCATGGGACGTCAGCGCGCCGTATGAGGTTGGCTCCCTGTCCTCGATGCGCATGATCGTGGACCTGAGCGACCCCGACGGCGGGCTGTGGATTCACACCACCGGCCAGAGCGGCCATCCGGCCAGCCTGTACTACCGCGAGATGATCGACCGCTGGCGCAACGTGCAGTATGACCGGATGCGCTTCACGCGCGACGCCGTTGAAGCCAGCGCGGCCAACCGGCTCACCTTGCAGCCGGAGTAAGGGAAATCGCCTCACCCCCTGCCCCCTCTCCACGCGGAGTACCGCGTAGAGAGGGGAAACGGCGCGCCTACCAGTCCGCTGATCTCCCCTCTCCATGCCGACGGGGTCCCCTTTGGGGTGGCGGACATGGAGAGGGGCCGGGGGTGAGGACGTTTTGATGCGTTTGTCCTGTCCACAGCCGCAGGGCAATCGCATCAAAATCCGCAAGTGGGGCGGACAGCAGGAAATCGCCTCACCCCCTGCCCCTCTCCACGCGGAGTACCGCGTAGAGAGGGGAAACGGCGCGCTTACCAGTCCGCTGATCTCCCCTCTCCATGCCGACGGGGTCCCCGCTGGGGTGGCGGACATGGAGAGGGGCCGGGGGTGAGGACGTTTTGATGCGATAGCCCCGTCGACAGCCGAGTTTTGCCTTGACACGCGGGCCGTCCTCAGTTATGATGTCGGCCTGACAGTCCGGAGTAGCTCAATGGCAGAGCAATCGGCTGTTAACCGATGGGTTGCAGGTTCGAGCCCTGCCTCCGGAGCAGATACGCAGACTGCTGTCATGACTGCCCGCCCCGACCGGCGGGCAGTTCGTTTGTGCGGGCACGGTGCAGCGCCACAGCCCGGCGCTTGACGGCGTATGCCGCGTGCGCCACAATACACCCATACACCTTTTCGCCAATTTGCCAGACGGCATATCCGATCCCATTGCGCCGAACCGTGCCAGAGAGCGCCACAGCGACAGCCAATGCACAACATTCTGATGCTGACGCCCTACCTGCCTTACCCCCCGGTCAGCGGTGGGCGCTCGCGCACCTTTAACCTGATCAAGCGTCTGGTGCGCGACTACCGTATCACGCTGTTGTGTTTTGCCCGCCCGGAAGAACGCGCCTTCGACCTGACGCCGCTGCAAGAGCTGTGCGAGGTGGTGGTCATCGACCGCGCATCCAGCCCTGGCGCGCTCAGGGCGGCAGTGCTGAGCGCCACGTCGATCCGGCCCATCACCATGCGGCTGTACACGTCGCCGGCGTTCCGGGATGCGCTGAGGCGGCTGATGCGCGTGCGGTTGTTCGACCTGGTGCACGTCGAATCGTTCTACATGATGCAGAACGTGCCGCGTGATCTGCCCATCCCGGTCCTGCTCTCGGAGCCAGCCGTCGAATACGTGGCGTGGTGGCGTCATGCCAAAGTGGCGCAACCGGTTTTCCAGCGGCCCGCGCTGGCCCTGGAAGCGCTGAAGATGCGCATCTTCGAGCCGCGCGCGTGGCGGCGGGCGACAATCGTCGGCGCGATGTCCGAAATAGACGCTGCCGAGATTCGACAGGCCGCCCCCGGCGTGCCGACCTTCCCCACGCCCAACGGCGTCGACGTGGACTATTTCAAGCCGGGCAGCAACCCGCGCGACGCGGCCAGCGCCCTGTTCATGGGCGATTACAAGTACTTCCCGAATACCGACGCCGTGATGTACTTCGTGCGCGAGATCATGCCGCTCATCCGCGCCCAGAAGCCGGAGTTCAGGCTGACCCTGCTTGGCAAGGACCCGACGCCGGAGATGCGCGAGTTGGCGGCGAAGCCCAATTCGGGCATCACCATCACCGGGCTGGTGGACGATACGCGCCCATATCTGACGGCGGCGACGCTCTTCGTCTGCCCACTGCGTAGCGGGAGCGGCACGCGCTTCAAGATTCTGGAAGCGATGGCCTGCGGCTGCCCGGTCGTCAGCACGGCGCTGGGAGCGGAAGGGCTGGGCGCGATGGACGGGCGGCATTTGCTGCTGGCCGATACGCCGCGCGCCTTCGCCAATGCGGCGCTCAAGCTCATCGATCAGCCCGACGACGCCAGCCGCCTGAGCCGGTTCGGGCGGCAGTGGGTGGTTGAGCGGCATTCGTGGGGCCGCAGCGCCGCATTTCTGGCCGACGCCTACGCCAACCTGATCGGCAGCTCTGACCTGACCGTGCCCAGCCCCCTGAACCGGCGCTTGCGGCGGCGCTGAAGTCGCTCACGGCGAGCCGGCAGCAGTACGCGGCGTGAGCGTGGGCCTGCGCCCGACGAGGCCGGTCGGCAAAGGGCGGTGTGCGGGGCGAGTTTCACAACATTTAGCGACTTTTGATGTGTTCTTTGGCCACCCCGTGTAAGATCAGGCAATCCGGCAGCATCACACAAGGCATCCATCCTGGCGCTTTGTGGCGCGAAGACAGGATAAGGAAGGAAAACGACGTATGGCAGACGTGATTGGCAATGGGAAAGTGGTCAGCCTGGCGTACACGCTCCGGCTGGACAATGGCGAGATCGTGGACTACACCGAAGCGGGCGAGCCGCTGGAGTACCTGCACGGTGCGGAGAACATCGTGCCCGGCCTGGAGAAAGCGCTCGAAGGGTTGAAGGTCGGGGATACGCGCGACGTGGAAGTGCAACCCGAAGAAGGCTACGGCCCGTACTCGGCGGAAGAGGTCGAGGTGGTCGAGCGCTCACAGTTCCCGGCTGACCTGCCGCTCACGGTCGGGCTGGCGCTGGAATTGTACGACGACGAGGGCGACTCGATGGAAGCCTACGTGCGTGAGGTGGGCGATCAGCACGTCACGTTGGACTTCAACCATCCACTGGCGGGCGAAACGCTGCACTTTGCCGTCGAGGTGCTGGCCATCCGTGAGGCGACCGAAGAAGAACTGGACCACGGCCACCCGCACGGCATGTACGACGATGACGAGGACTTTGACGACGACGAGGACTTCGAGGATGACGACGACGATGAGGTGTACTTCGAGCTGGAGATGGACGAGGACGAGGATAACCAGGACGGTTATTTCCCGCCCCAGTCCGGCAAGAAGTATTACAACTGAGTCTGCCGGGACTTCTGCCCTGCACGCCGTGAGGTTCTGCCAGAGTCTGTGACCAGCGAAAACCGCACACGACTTATCCTGGGTTCAAGCTCGCCGCGCCGACGCGAACTGCTCGGCGCGGCGGGCTTTGTCTTCACCATCGCGCGCCCCGACATCGACGAGACGCCGTATCCGGACGAGCGCGGCGACGATTACGTGGTGCGCCTCAGCCGGGGAAAAGCACAGGCTATCCCGTTGCCCGCCGCGACGCCCGATCAGCGCACGCTCATCCTCACCGCCGATACGACGGTGGAGATCGACGGCGAGATCGTGGGAAAACCGGCGGATGATGCCGAGGCATGGGCTATCTTGCGGCGTTTGCGCGGGCGTACGCACCACGTGCACACCGGCATTACGCTGCGCGACGGCGCGACGGGCCAGACGGAGACGACGCTGACCACGACGAACGTTGTGATGCGGCGTTACTCCGACGAAGAAATTGCCGCCTACATCGTGTCGGGCGATCCGTTCGACAAGGCGGGCGCATACGCCATCCAGCATCCGGTGTTCCGGCCCGTGGAGCGCCTTGAGGGCTGTCACACCAACGTGATGGGCCTGCCGCTGTGCACGGCGTGCGCCATGCTGGCCAGGCATGGGCTGCACCCGCCGCAGCCGCCCGGTTGCGCGCCGGACCGCCTGCCCTGCGACTGGGCAAACGGGCGATAGGGGAGTAGAGCGGACCACGCAGGCGTTGTCCCGACGGTGTCTCGTGTAGGGACGAGGCCTGCCTCGTCCGCTGCCTGCCTCGTCGCCGTACATCATCGCCCGCGCCACGGACAACGCAGGCGTTGTCCCTACACGTCGTCCGCTCCTGAAGTATCATTCCCTCTCCACGCGGAGCATCGCGTGGAGAGGGGTCCGGGGTGAGGCTCTCTATCTCCCCATCAGATGCCCCATGATCAGCCGGTCCAGCGCTTCGTAGTCGCGCGCATCGATGCACTGGCGCATGGCGTTGCGGTCCAGCGAGCGCGCCT
>JADZBY010000072.1 GCA_020851855.1 Anaerolineae bacterium | reverse complement strand
CTCCCTCATGGAGAGGGGTGCGGAAACCCAGGATTCCCGCTTTTTCTCCCCTCTCGCCCTGAGGGAGAGAGGGGCCGGGGGAGTGAGGGTCAACACGAAAACGGGCTTTGCAGACACACCCTAGTTCTTCAGAAACGAAGTTCTTCAGAAACGAATCCGCAGCGAACACAGGACGTCGGCGTCTCGGAGCAGTGCATCTGGCGCATCGTCCAGCGGGGCAGACAATGCGCCAGGCAGCTTCCAGTGGATCGATGGTTCCGATGGCGGCAATCACGCACAGCGCCATGTCAGAGGAACGGTCATGCTCGACGCTGAGAGTAACCTTGCCAACCGCCCCGGCGTCACTATCGACGTCTCGGTGACGCACCCTACCGGCGTCGGCGCGCGCGATCCGGGTGTCTTGCTCCGCGATCCGCCCGCTGCGCTCGACGGGCAGCCGTTGTCGGCGTTCCTTCGCTATCGCGACAGCACCTACGACACCTATGACGGCCACAACCGCGCCGGTGGGCCGGATTGGTATGCCATCCGCTTCCCACAATCCGAACTGTTCAACTGCGTCGAGATGACGATGGAGTGCCCGAACCGCGACGGCGGCTGGTGGACATCGCTGGACGTGGAGACGCTGGACGAGCGCGGCGGCTGGCAGCCGGTGCATGGGCTGACGATCACCCCGGCGTACCCGTTCGAAGATACGCCCTATGGCCGCCGCCCCTATGAAAGCTACGCACTCTTTTTCGAGTCCGTCAGGGCGCGCGGCGTGCGCCTGATTGGCAGACCAGGCGGGCTGGCCGAGTTCACATCACTCGCGTATCTGGCTGTGTTTCAGCGTGATACGGCGCGCTGGACGCCGGCCCTGCTCCCGCAGCCGCCCGTGCCGTACCTGTTCCGCCTGATCCCGCCCGAAGCCATCTGGGACCTGTCCGAACACCTCGTGAAGCTGACCGGGCTGGCGATCAACGTCACGACCATGGATCACTACCTGGACAAGGACCGCTATGAACGGTGGTGGCGGCGTATCAGCCACAACTACCAGGGCGAGCCGGACCTGTGGCAATTCCTGGGCGTCGCCATCGGTTGGGACGTCTGGAACCGCATCGTGCTCGAAAACGCGCTGCCTGCCCAGCAGGATGCGCCTCACGTCGCGCTCCGCTTTCATGACTCGTTCGGGCAGGCAGTTGCGCCGATCTGGGTCGATGGGCAGCTGCTTGGCGAGATGACCAGCCATCAGGTCATCATCCCGGCTCAGTTTGACCGCGCCTGGCATCGCCGTTTTGCCCGGCAGTACGGGCTATTTTGGCCCGACTACCTGGCGGCGATGGAGCGCTGCCCGCAAATGACGCTGGAACAGCTTGAGGGCGCGGCGGCGCTCATGGGCATGATCGCGAACACCATCGCCAACCTGGCGCACCGCAATCTTCGCCTGGAGAAAGAGCTGGTCAATGCCCGCCAGAGCGAGAGCGAGCGTCGCGCCGCCGAGAAACGCGCCATCGTGCAGAAGGCGATCCGCTTCATGCAGGAGAATCTCGAAGCGCCGATCAGCGTGGCCGATGTGGCGCGCGAGGTCGCCCTCAGCCCGACCTATTTTGGCGTCCTGTTCGGCGAGGCGATGGGCCGCAGCCCGGTCGACTACCTCATCGAACTGCGCATCGAGCGCGCCCGCACCTATCTGGCGCACACCCGCATGTCGGTGATGGATGTGTGTGTGGCGCTCGGCTACGATCCCAGCTATTTCAACCGCCTCTTCAAGCGCCGCACCGGCTTCACGCCCGGCCAGTATGCCCGGCAAGCGCGCCAGAAGTGGGAATGACGGCGTGATGATCCGGAAACACGCTTAATTCGCTGAGGCTGATAGAAAAAAGTCAAGTAATCCACGCAAAAAGGCAAGTCATTGGGATGCAAATGCGCGTAGGATAAGGAGATAGAGGCGGGACAATAGAAAAAGCCATTAGCCATGCCTTTTCACCGCTCACCGGCGCGATTTCAGGAAAACCACTCCCTAAACTCTTCTGCCCCTGCAAGGCCGCGAACGCGCGCCTTGTGCCCTCACACCGGCCACGTGATCAGCGAAGGAACGCCCGCGCATGGCTGAGAGCAGGACGATTCGCGCGGCGGCGGCTGGCGCGGCGCGGCCCGGCGTGGGCAACATCCTGCTGCGCGCCCTGGTTGGGCTGATCCGCTTTCTCCGGCAGAACGGCGCGCTGTTGCTCATGGCCCTGCCGGGCGTGCTGGTGGTGTTCATCGTCAGCTACATGCCCATGCCGGGCATCGTGCTCGCCTTCAAGGACTACAAAGCCGCGCTGGGCGTGTGGGGCAGCCCGTGGGTTGGCCTGCGCAACTTCCAATTCCTGTTCAATTCGGGCATCGCCTGGGAAATCATCCGGAACACAGTCGTGCTGAACGCCGCGTTCATCGTGGCCGGCCAGGTTTGCGCGCTGACGATGGCCGTGCTGATGAACGAGGTCTACCACCGCTACCTCTCCAAAATCTACCAGTCGATCCTGTTTTTCCCCCACTTCGTATCGTGGGTGCTGGTCGGGTTCTTCACCTACGCCTTCCTGAACTCGGACACAGGCTACGTCAACGCCATCCTGAGCACCCTGGGCGGCGATCCGGTGAACTGGTACGGCTCGCCGCAATACTGGGTCCCCATCCTGACCTTCCTGAGCGTGTGGAAGGGCCTGGGTTATTTCACCATCATCTACCTTGCCGGGATGCTGAACATCAACCCGGAGTATTACGAGGCGGCGCGCATCGACGGCGCGAGCAAGCTCCAGGAAGTGTTCCGCATCAGCCTGCCGCTGATCCGCCCGCTGGTCATCATCAACGTGCTGCTGGCCATCGGGCGCATCTTCTTCGCCAACTTCGACTTCATCTGGAACGTGACGCGCGATTCGAGCCTGCTCTTGTCGACAACGAACGTGATTGACACGTTCGTGTACCGCTCGCTGTCTGCCGTCGGCAATTTCAATCTGGCGGCGGCGGCGGGCCTGTTCCAGGCGGTGATGGGCCTGCTGCTGGTGCTCGTCGCCAACTGGGTCGTGCGTCGCATCGACAAAGAACAGGCCTTGTTTTAGGAGCGCCGGACGATGGCACGTGCAGCAGTCGATTACAGAGCGCGCACCCGGACCATGCACCGGCTGATCCTGATCTTCATCGGCATCGTGTGCATCCTGTGGGTCATCCCGCTGCTGTTGATCGGCTCCGGCTCGCTGACGGAAGAATCGGCGCTGATCAATACCGGCTACCAGCTCATCCCGCCGAAGTTCAGCGTGGAAGCCTACCAGTGGTTGTGGAACGACCCGACCCGGCTCATCAACTCGTATGGCGTATCGCTCGTGGTCACGGTGGTCGGCACGACGCTGAGCGTCCTGATCATGGCCATGCTCGCCTACGTGCTCTCGCGGCGCAATTTCAAGCTGCGCGGCGCGCTGACCTTCTTCGTCTTCTTCACCATGCTCTTCAACGGCGGCCTGGTCCCGTATTACATCAACATGAGCCGCGTCCTGCAGGTGAAGAATACGCTCTGGGCGCTGATTTTGCCGTATCTGGTGGTTCCCTTCTATGTGCTGTTGCTGCGCACGTACTTTTCGGCCCTGCCCAGGGACCTGTTCGACGCGGCGCGCGTGGATGGCGCGGGCGAATTTCGCATCTTCTTCCGCATCGTCGTGCCGCTCAGCACGCCCGCGCTGGCGACGGTTGGGCTGTTTTCGATGCTGACGTATTGGAACGACATGTACCAGGCGTTGCTCTTCATCGAGGACGCCCGGCTGCACCCGCTGCAATATACGCTCTACAAGCTGCTGGTGAACACGCAGATCCTCAACGACATGGCCGTGCAAACCGGGCAGCCCGTGCCGCACCTCTCGGTGACGATGGCGATGGCCGTCACGGCGATTGTGCCCGTCATCGTCGGATTCCTGTTCGTGCAGCGCTACTTCGTGCGCGGCATCACGCTGGGCAGCATCAAGGGCGATTAGATTGACCAGAGGCAGCCCGGCGCACTCGGCGTCAGAGGCAAGGACAACGACAACGACAAGGAGGTGAGGCGCTTCTCCACACCGGTTCGCTGTTCGCGTGCACCTGTAGCAGGGAGATCAACAGCTCATGTTCAGCCATCCTTCTCGCAGACTACTGGCATCCCTTCTGTTCATCGTCGTGCTGGTGGGCATCCAGGTCCCTGCGGCGCTGATCAGCTCGGCGCAGGACCTGCCCACGCTCGACTACTATTTCGTGGCCTTCGCCTATAAGCCGGACGACCTGACCGAGGTCGAAAACGCGGCGAACGCCATCCTTGAAAAAGAGATCGGGGCGCGCGTGCGCTTCCACACGATGACCTTCACCGATGCGCCCACGCGCGGCGCGCTCATCCTGAACGCGGGCGACCCGTGCGACGTGATGAGCTTCAGCCAGTTCAACCCGTTCAACCGCGCCGTGACGACCGGCGGCCTGATGGCCATCGGCGACATGCTCGCTGAACACGCGCCCACCGTTCTGGGCAACTTCTCGCCCGAAGAATGGAACGCGGTGAAGAGCGGCGGGCAGGTCTACGGCGCGCCCGTCTTCGTCGGCGGCATCTCGCGCGCGGCATTCTGGGTGCGCGGCGACCTGACCGAAAAATACGACTTCGACTGGCAGAGCGCTACCACGCTCGAGGCCTGGGAGCCGTTCTTCGATACCGTCCTGGAGCAGGAAGAGGGCGTTATCCCGCTGGTGTCCAGCGAGCCGTACTGGGGCCGCCAGTGGTTCCCCAACTACTACGGTTATGACCCGATCAGCGAGGACATCGGCGCGCCCGCTGCGCGTGGCATGGTCGGCGTCAAGCTGGATGATGCGGACACGCAGGTCGTCGCCGTCGCCTTCACGCCCGAATACCGTCAGGCGGCAGAGCTGGCCCGCCGGTGGTACGAGAAGGGCTACTTCCTTCAGACGCCGCCTATCGACTCGGAGATGATCGCCCTGCGCGCGCAGCTCCGTTTTGCGGCGTTCCAGGTCCCCTTTGGCGGCAACTGGTCGACGAAGGCGATGGCCGCCAACGAGTGGAACGGCGTGCCCATCTACACGGCGTTCTACCAGCCGCAGACCGTCGTCACCACGGGCAAGATCCTCAGCTCCGTGTACGGCGTGTGCGCCGTGTCGCAGCACCCGGTCGAGGCCGTCAAGTTCATCGAGGAGATGAACACCAATGCCGACCTGCTGAACCTGTTCAACTACGGCATCGAGGGCAAGCACTGGGTGTGGGTGGACGAAGCCAACAAGATCGTCGGCTACCCTGAAGGCGTGGACGGCAACACGGTGGGCTGGAATCCGAACACCTACTGGCAGTTTGGCGACAAGCGGCTGGTGTACATCACCACGCCGGACGACATCGGCGTGCTGGACCGTGACGCGGCAGACCTGGCCAACGCCATCGTCTCGCCCATCATGGGCTTTGTGCCGGACCTGTCGCCCATCCAGAACGAACTGGCCCAGCTGGCGACTGCCGCCAAACAATACTGCGAGCCGGTGGACAAGGGCATGGTCGAGGTGGACAGCGGCCTGCAAGCCTGCCAGGATGCCATCAAGGCAGCGGGCATCGATACCATCGTGGCCGAGCTTCAGAGCCAGATCGACGCCTGGAAGGCTTCCAACGCACAGTAAGGCGCAGCAACACGCCTCGCTCTCCTCACGGGGACTGTCCAGCCGGGCAGTCCCCCGCATGGTCAGCATCCGATCACAACGTATCCTGGTGTCCTATGCATGGTGAACCGGCATGACGGGCGAGAACGCGGCGGCGGCAGTCTTTCCCCAGGCCATCAGCGCCGACCGGCGGGGATTTGCTGACCGGCAGGGACGGCCTTTCTTCTGGCTGGGCGATACGGCGTGGCCGCTCTTCACCCAGGTCACACGCGCCGAGGCCGAGGCGTATCTGGCCGACCGCGCTCAGAAAGGCTTTACCGTCATCCAGGGCGTGATCGCCTGGTTCGGCGGCGACCGGCCCGATCCGAGTGGCCTCTCTCCGAACGAATATGGCCATTACCCGTGGTTGGACGGCGATCCGGCCCGGCCCAACCCGGACTTCTTCGCGCACGTTGATGCACTGCTCGACATTGCCGAGGCGCACGGCCTGACGCTGGCTATCTTGCCCACCTGGGGCAACTTCGTCACCGATACGCAGATATTGAACGCAGACAACGCCCGTGTGTATGGCCGCTGGCTGGCCGAGCGCTACCGCGCGCGGCCCAACCTGGTCTGGATCAACGGCGGCGACTGCCTGCCGCACGGCTACGAGGCCGTCTTTGACGCGCTTGCCGGCGGGCTGCGTGAAGGGGACGGCGGCGCGCATCTGATCACGTACCATCCGTGCGCCCTGCACAGCGCCGCGCAGTATTTTTCGGACCGCGACTGGCTCGACTTCTCCATGATCCAGACCTGGACCGACTGGCACAAGACCTACGACAGCCTGATCAGCGACGGACTGACCGGCCCGGCGCGCCCGATTGTGCTGGGCGAAGGGGCTTACGAAGACGGGCCGGAATACGCGCGTGGGCCGATCACGCCGCTCGTTGTGCGCCGTCAGGCCTGGTGGACCTTTGCGGCGGGCGGTTATTTCACCTATGGCCAGAACCAGATGTGGCGTGCCCAGCCGGGCTGGACGAGCACCTTTGACACGCCCGGCGCGCGCCAGATGGGCATTTTCCGCCAGATCGCGGCGGCGCTGCCCTGGTGGGACCGCCTGCCCGATCAGACGTTGATCGAAGAGGGCATCGGCGGCGGCGAGACGCTCAACGCCGCCGTGCGCGGCAGCGACGGGCGCTGGGCGCTGGTCTATCTCAGCAGCCGTTGCCACGCCCTGATCCGGCTGGAAAGGCTGGCGTCCGAATTTGTGCGCGCCGTGTGGGCCAATCCGGCCACCGGGCAACGTCTTGACGCCGGGACACACCGCGCCTTTACGCTGCCCGGCGTTCGGCAGGTGCGCCAATCGTGTTTCGCGTGGTTCCGCACGCCCGACTTCTGGGAAGACGCCGTCCTGATCCTGCACGCGGCGGACGCGCCAATCGATTTATCGTCTCGGTAAGCTCAGGGAGCACACCATGAAGATCCTCATCATCGGCGGGACAGGGTTGATCAGCACGCCACTGACCCGCTTTCTGCTGGAACGCGGCGACGACGTGACGCTCTACAATCGCGGCCAGACGCCATCGCGCCTGCCGCCGGGCGCGACGGCCCTTCACGGCGACCGCCAGCAGTACGCCCAGTTTGAGGCCGAGATGCACGCCGCCGGGCGTTTCGATTGTGTGATCGACATGGTGGGCTATGCGCCGGAAGATGCGCACAGCGTGGTGCGGGCGTTCGCCGGGCGCATCGGGCAGTTCATCTTTTGCAGCACGGTGGACGTGTACCAGAAACCGGCCAGCCGCTATCCGTATGTCGAAGGGGAGCCGTACGGCGGCCTGAATGACTACGGGCGCAACAAGGTGTTGTGTGAGAAAACGCTGCTCGACGCCCATGCGCGCGGCGCTTTCCCGGTCACGATCATCCGCCCGGCGTATACCTATGGCGAGACGCGCGGCGCGATCTATCCGCTTGGCTCGTGGGACACCTACAAACATTCGCTGCTGGCGGGCAGGCCCATCATCTCGCACGGCGACGGCAGCTCGTTATGGGTGTCCTGCCATGTGGACGACGTGGCGCGCGCGTTCGTCGGGGCCGTGCACAACCCGAAGGCGTTCGGCCAGTGCTATCACACCACGGGCGAAGAATGGCTGACCTGGGACCAATATCACGCGGTCATTGCGCAGGCGTTGGGCGCGCCGCCGCCCGTCATCGTCCACATCCCGACCGATACGCTGGTGAAGCTCGCTCCCCGGCGCAGCGTGCACGTGGCCGACAACTTCCAGTTCAACAACGTCTTTGACAACAGCGCCGCGCGGGCCGATCTGGGCTTCGCGTACACCGTCCCGCTCGTGGACGGGATGCGCCGGGCCTTCGCCTGGCTGGACCACAACCGCCCGGCATCCGGCAATGGCGCGGACGAAGAGCACGATAGGATTCTCGCCGCGTGGCGGGAACTGGAAGGCAGCGCTGTTTCGGCGTTGTAGCGGCTGCACGAGCGGCGTCAGCGCGCTCTCGAGGCTGTTATGAGCTTGAGGCCTCACCCCCTACCCCCTCTCCATGCGGAGTACCGCATAGAGAGGGGGAAAAGCGCGGCGGTAGGGCCGGCGAACTCCCCTCTCCACGGCTGCCGGGGTCCCCGCTGGGGTGGCAGTCGTGGAGAGGGGCCGGGGGTGAGGTCCGAGCCTTGCCGTCGCATGTCTGGGCCGTGTCTGCCGTGCGACGTGCATAACACGCTCGACTGACCATGCATAGGGAGCGCAGCGTTGTGCCTTCAGGCGCGAAGGAGCATCACCCCGGCGATAAACAACCAGACTGACCACACCAGGTAACCTGTCGCGCTAATGGCCGATGCTGGTTTCCACCCTGCCGGCTCAAATAGCCCGGCCAGGATGCCAAGCGCTGCCACGATGCCCAGGATAGCAAGCGGCGCTCCGAAGATCGGCGTCGAGAACATCATTGAGCTGATCAAGAGCGTCCACACGCCGGTTAAGAGGTAGCCGAGGTGCTGTCCGATGGCGACTCCCGCATACTGATGGAAGGCGCGAAAAACGACCGTCACCGTTTCACGTGAGGTGGGCGTCGTCGCCTCGGCGTTGTACTGCTTCGCCAGGCTTGGCGCGAGAAATACCCAGTAGACATGACCTATTGCCTGGACAATGCCGCTGAGCGCCCCGACGATCCCGGCGGATGTGGCAAGGTATTGATGTTGCTCGACGAATGCAAGTTGGAAAAACAACGCTGTCGGAATGATCAGCACGGCGCTCACGGTGAAGGCATACCACCAGAAGATCAGGCGTGGTCCGCCTTCGGTGAACCGCTTGAGGATGTTCTCCGTTGGCCTGCGCAGAATGGCGGGATAGTCGAACGTCCGCTTCAGCGAGAAGAAGGCAGCCGTGAACATAAGCGGCAGCACAATGAGCAAAACGCCTGCGATGCGGAAGAATATCATGGTGCAGAATGCTCCTGCTGGCCTGTTGTCGGATGCGTGTGGTCGGGTAGAGTGCGCAATTCTGCGGATGAGCGCACTTCGATGGCGCAGTCACAGTGATCGGGATCAAGCCTACAGTTGCAGACAACCTGATCCATGCAGCGCCAGCAGGGGCTAAGTCCGTCTTCAATGAGCGGCACCCCCAACAATGCCGCGCCCACAGGAGCGCGCTCGATGTTTCCAATGCCAACGAGTCCGACAGTTCCATCCGCCAGGAACGACAGCTGTCCGACAGCCTGAAAACCCGCTTTGTGTATTCCTGCGCCCGATGGCAGATTCTCAGGGGCATGAATGATCCAGAACCGGTCCGCCGCCTCGGCCCGCAAGATGCCCTGCAACAGACGAGGATACAACCCTCTGCCCTGCCACTTCGGTAAGGTGGCGAAATCCCACAGGTAACGATTCCCGGCTGGGAGAGAAAACGCCAGACTCAGTTCGCCAATCGAGGCGGCGCGCGTCGCCACCCAACCATATGTGACCGCCACACCGCCCACGTACCCCAGGTAAGGTCTGTGCCCGGCGCGCCGCCGTTCCTGGACTTCTTCCAGGGTAAGGCGATTGATGTGCGACACGACGAGATCATCCTCTTCCCGTCGCACATGAAACGCGGATAACGGTATCAACCGCATCAGGGGATCCGCCCGCCACCATGTTGCCAGCGCCATTGCCCATCTCCTTTACTCACCGAGCTATCTTAGGCGAATATCAGAAGAATGGCTTGTAAATATTCAATCAGTCGGAAAGGTTCGGAGCGAGGCCGATCAACGAGCGTACCTTCCGAATGTGCGCGACTGCACAGGTGCAACGACTCTGCCCTGACCTAATTCGACTTCCGTATTGACATGTTCCAGGCTATCCACTTCTGATCATCGACGTCAAAGGTCTGCGTCTTTGTAGGATTGACCGTAAAGCCAACCTTCTCGTAGCATCGAATTGCAGTGCTGTTCCAGTCGAAGACGTTTAATTCTGCGGTGTGAACTGGCAGTCTGGTGAATGCAAAGGCCAGGAGAGCTTTCATCGCCTGTTGGCAAAGCCCTTTACCTCGATGAGCGGGATCGCCGATGATCACCTTGTCGATTTTGCAGGTTCCATCGTCATTGAGGAAGATTTCGGCATGACCCACGGTCGTATTCTGCTCTTCGTCCACGATATTGAACGAGTGGCTTCTGGGATTGTTTAGATAGATTTCGAGTTGTCCGGCGGTGAGGGGATACGTCCATTCCGTTCCGGCGATAGTCGCCAGGAGCGCCTTACTTCCTATCCAGGAAATCAGCCTGTCAAAATCGCTCCGTTGAAATGGCGTAAGGATGATTATGGCTTCACTCCTTTTGGCTTTACGCGAGGTTGCTCACGCTGCGCGCCGACGCACCGGGGATGGCTCACCGGCCTTGCCACCCCTCAGCGCATGGATGTCCCCTGATTGTCAGGAGCCGTTGTTCACGCCCGGCGGTGCGGTAAGCACTCTGGGGACATACTCCAGCAGTTGGAGTCTGCCGTCGAACGTTCGGCTGGCAATCATGTCCAAAGCGACATCAGGATAACCGTCGTAAATCCGGTCGTAGCCGGTACTCCCGGTGATCACGGGGAAGACCACCACCCGGAACCGGTCCACGAGGCCGGCCTTGAGGAGCGACCGGCACAAGCTGAGGCTGCCCAGGGTACGCATCGGGTTATTGCCTTCCTGCTTCATCTGTTTCACAGCCTCAATGGCATCCTCGCGGATCAGCCGGGTATTGGGCCACGACAACGGAGGTTGCAGCGTCGAAGAGAACACCACCTTGGAGGCGTTGGTAAGCTCGTCCATGCCCGCGCCCTCGTTGGCGAATCCGGACATGAGGCGGTACGTGTTGGCTCCCATGAGGATTGTATAGCTGCCCTCAGGCTGCTCATTGAGCCAACCGAGGTATTCTGGACCTTGCAACCCCCACCACCCGGGCCAGCCTTTCGCGGCCCCGAAGCCGTCCAGCGACGTGATGAAGTCGATGATCAGTTCCTGCATTGTGATTCCTTCCTATAGATTTGTGGGCGATTGCTGACCTCGTGCATCGGCTTTCGTACAGCCTCAACCGGATTTGCCAGGCTGAACGCAAGCGTTTCACCATCGCATCTGATGGGAAAAGGCGTGTCTTGCTCCCCAGGTTAGCGAGAAGGCGGGGATGACGTGCGCCGCTTCACCACCTCGAACTTGGCTCCGTGATGACGCCGTCCAGTGACATGGTGATTTCACAGTACACTTTGGGCATGGCTTTTTCCTGTCCCGACCACGATGCAACCCGGTTCAGCGGCGAACGCGGTAGCGGATATGCGTCGCCTCCGGCGTGTCGATCACCCGAACGATGTCCAACTCGATGCGTGTGGGCAGCACGTCGAACAACCGTCGCCCGCCGCCGAACAGCACCGGGATCTGGTGGATCTGTAGCTCGTCGAGCACGCCCGCCTCGAGCGCCCGCTGCGCCGTGTACGCGCCATGCACCAGCACGTTCCGATCTCCGGCGGCAGCCTTCGCCTGAGCCATCGCGCTCTCAATCCCATCGAGCACGTAGGTCACCAGCGGATAATTCGCTGCCGAGGGATTCGGTGGTCGGTGGCTGGGCACGAAGATCGGCACACCGTGATGATTGCCGCCCCAGTGATCGGCCTGCTCCACGGTGCGCCTTCCGGCAAGCACGGCGCCCGTCGCATTGCCTTCGTCCAGGAAGTGCGCCCCCCAGCCGGTTCCCTTCGTGTTCGGGGGTGTGGCCTGGAATCCGTACCAGTCGTGCAGACGCATGAACTCGTCGCCGCCGGGGTTGCCCACATCGTCGTTCGGACCGGCGATGTAGCCATCCAGTGACATTGACATGTAGAGCACAGATATAGACACTCTGACCTCCCGCGGTCGCTATAGGGTAAAAGTTGGCGACGTCTTGGACAAGGGTAGCCGCCATCAACGACCATCCCGAAGGGCGCGTTGATCTGTTGCGTGGGCGGCGGCTTACACGCTGTCCGTTGCAGGCGGAATGTTCTGGTTGAGCCGGAACAGGTTGGTCGGGTCGTAGCGCGCCTTGATCGCCGCCAGCCGATCCCAGGTCGCTCCCGGATACGCATCCCGTATCCGCGCCGCGCCCTCGTTGCCCAGGAAATTGACATACGCCCCGCCGTCACCCTGACGCAGCGCGGCTGCGAAGTTGGTCACCCAGGCCTCGTGGCTCGCCGCCTCGTCGGGCTTGGCATAGATGGCGGCGACGTTCACCATCATGCGCCGCTGGCGGTGGGCAAACGCGGTGGCATCGGCGGGCACGCGCGCCATCGCGCCGCCGAGCACGCGGATTTGCGCCGCCGCGAGTTGAGCGCTTGAAGCCCGAAGCGTGTCGACAATCACCTGCGCGGCGCGCTGGTCGATGGCATCCATGAACATGGTGCGTGAAGCCGCAACCGGGTGGTAGCCTTCTGGCTCCGGCGGGTAAATTCGCGGGTAGGGCATGGGCCGCACCATGTCTGCGATTGGTGTGGCAAGCGCACGAAACGGCGCGATGGCGCGCTCACCGGCATCGACAGCGCCGGCGTAGACCAGCATTGCCATCGTGATGAGTTTGCCATGAACCTCCGGGGGCAGGAAAGGCATCGGCGGCGCGGTCATGATGTTGGCGATGGTCGAGAGTTCTTCCGGCGCCGCTTCCGCTTCGGCGACAAGCGCTGTGATGACCTCGGGCGTCGCCGGTAGGATGAGCATCCCGCCGACAACCATACCCACCTCGTGGAGCCGGAACCGAAAGCGCGTCACGACGCCAAAGTTGCCGCCGCCGCCGCGAATGGCCCAGAAGAGGTCTGGATGCGTGTTGGCGTCTATGGAAAGTCGCTTACCATCCGCGGTCACGATCTCGGCGGCGAGCAGGTCGTCAATGGTCAGGCCGTACTTGCGGACGAGATACCCCACGCCGCCGCCCAGCGTGATGCCTCCAATGCCGACAGAAGCAGTATCGCCGAAGCCGGTGGCAAGGCCGTGCGCGCCTGCCGCATTGGTGTATTCGCCCGCCGTCAATCCGGTTTCCGCCCACGCCGTGCGGCCATCCACATCGATTTCCAGCCCTTTCATCAGCGAGAGATCGAGCAGAATACCGCCTTCGGTCGCGCTGTGCCCGGCGACGCTGTGCCCGCCGCTGCGGATG
>JADZBY010000071.1 GCA_020851855.1 Anaerolineae bacterium | reverse complement strand
TCTCCATGGACGACGATTCCGAGTTGATTCACGGCGCATTCGAAGGCGGCAGCAACCTGTTCGTCGTCAAGCCCGCCGAGCCAACCGAGATGCGGCGCGTCATTGCCGAGATCGACTCCGGGCAGATCACGCCGGAACACCGCCACCTGATCACGCGCTTGGGCCGTCGCGCCTACGGCGGCGGACGGTAAGCGCGGGCAGGACGGCGCGGCTGCACATTCGCCTGGGGTATCACAGTGGCCCGGCGTTGAAGCGACCGGGCTGAGGTTACGAAGCCCTTCGGGCGAGGGGCGTGTTATGCACTTGCCCGTCGGACATGGCCCAGACAGGCGAAGGCAACGCCCGGACCTCACCCCCTGGCCCCCTCTCCACGCGGCGTACCGCGTAGAGAGGGGTCGGGGGTGAGGTTCATAACCGCCTCTAAGGGCGTGGTCTTCAGCCCAGAGGGCTTCGTAGTTTTAGCCCCGTGCTTCAGCACGGGGCGCTCCCCTGCCGATTCTGACGCGGTTGTCTCTTCTATCTACCTGCCGTCCCTTGCTTTTCTGCCGCGCTCTGGTAGAATTTCCGCTTGTTCGGGGTGTGGCGCAGTCTGGCTAGCGCGCTTGCATGGGGTGCAAGAGGTCCCCGGTTCGAGTCCGGGCACCCCGACACACAAAAACGGGTGGCATGCGCCACCCGTTTTGTTTTGCGTTAGTGATAGCTCTTCAGGCCGTCGTGGTTGCTCAGCTGCCCGGCGTCGGGGTGGGCGTCGGCAGCGGCGTGACGATGGGCGTCGCGTTCTGATAGCTGCTGAACGCGGCCAGCCCTTGCCAGGCGAAGAGCGTCGAGCCTTCGATCAGTTCCTGCGATTGCGCCGGGTTGAAGTACAGCACGATGACCACCGGATTCTGGTCGGCCACGGTGGACGAGGTGTTGCCCGGCATCACGTAGGCCAGGAAGCCCTTTTCCGGGTAAAGCAGCCCAAGCGCGACCTCTTGCTCCGTGTATTGCTGGGGCACGACGTATTCCGGCTCGCCGTATTTCGAGATGACATCGATCAGCGTCATCACCGGCGCAGTGCGGACCAGGATCACCTCGACCAGGCCAGTTTCTTCATTGGCAGACAGGTTGCAGCACTGCGCGCCGCCCTGGGTCGACCATGCGGCCTGGGGCGGGCTGTCCTGCGTCTGCACGTCCTTGAAAAGGCTATCGCTCTTCAGCTTGGCGACGGCGTCTGCAAAGGTGGTCGTGCCCGGCACAATGCCGCGGAAACAGGGAGCCTCGCAGCTTTCGTCGTCGCCGACGAGGCTGGTGTCGTTCAGGTAGTCGTTAGAAACGAGCGGCGGCGGGGTTCCGCACCCGGCCAGCAAGCCGCCAAGCACGAGGAGCGCGAAGATGGGCAGGAACAGCTTTCTCATAGCGTTAGGCTTCTTTCTGAATTCGGATTAAAGGGGCAACTCCCCGTTGCCCCTGTCTCGCACGTCACCCCAGTTACCATAGGCCCAGGCTACAAGCGCAGCGTCCGGCCCTGGCCGCCGGGCGTTACTGGCCCGGCGTGATGGATAGCTCGTAGGTCCCGCTCGTGCCGCCGTACCGCCCGCCGAAGCGCGTCGCGACGATGATGTACCCACCATCCGCCGGGATGACCTGGGTGATCTGCGCGTTGCGGTCGATGCCGGGGTTGATGTCGTCGTTGGTCGCGATCTGCACGCCGCTGGTGTTCAAAAGGTACAGATACGGGTCCAGCGTGCCGCCCGTGGCGCGCTGCGTGATGCGCACCCGGTCGCCCGCCCGCGCCTGGAAGGTGTACACGTTGAACGTGTTCGTCGCGTCGATGCCGCCTGCCACCGGTCGCCCGACGGCCACCGGCTCCGCGCTGGCAACGCGCGTCGAGATGTCGCCCAGGTCAACGCCGACCTGCCCGGTGAACAGCCCACCTTCGCCCGCCGTGGCCGCGCCCGCCTGATCGACGGTGAAGCTGGTCACGTACAGGTTGCGGTTCGCGTCGGCGCGGTCGCTCACGCGCAGGACTTCCTGCCCACGCACGCTGACCGCCAGCGTGAAGTTCGGCGGGATGGCCTCGTTGCACTGGTTGTTCATCCAGATTTGAATCTCATACGTGCCCGCCGGGAGCCGGTCAATCGGCCAGTAGGCGTACGTCGCGGGCGACGTGGTGGTGTTCTCGCAGTTCAGGTTGTCCTGCTGCGCGAGGATGCCGCCGCTGGCAAGCGTGCGGTTGTCCGAGAACAGCGAGCGCAATTCCGGATCGCGGACCAGCAGGCGCAGATCGGCGGCGTTGTTCCACACCAGGCTGATCTGGATGCTGCCCGCCGGCAGCCCCGCCAGGTTGGGAGCCAGCGTCGCGGCGGGCGTCGTGGCCGCTGGCGCTTGCGTGGCTGCCTGCCCGGCAAGCGTCGGGGCCGGCGTGGCGCTCACCACCGACGTCGCGCCGCCCAGTGCGAGCTGGTAATTGCCTTCTGTGCCGCCCACGTTCTTGCCGAAGCGCGTCGCCAGGATCAGGTACGTGCCGTCCTGCGGCAGCGTGGCGCGGATCTGCGAGTCGCGCGTCGTGTCCGAGGCGTCGTCGTTCGAGGCGATGACATTGCCCTGCTGGGTGAGCAGGATCAACTGCGAGTCCAGGCTTCCGCCCTGGATCGCGTTCATGTCGATGGTCACCTGCTGCCCCGCCGTCCCGG
>JADZBY010000070.1 GCA_020851855.1 Anaerolineae bacterium | reverse complement strand
GGCGTCGAGAACGTCGCCGTCAAGGCGGGCTATAGCCTCGTCGTGTGCAATACCGACGAGACGCTTGAGCGCGAAGAGCACTACCTGAACCTGCTGCTCTCCCAACAGGTTGACGGCATCATCGCCGCCGCCGCCAGCCAGCGCTGGGACGCCATCGAGCTGGCCGACCTGAAGCACATGCCCATCGTCTTCGTAGACCGCACCTTCGAGGGCATGGACAACCGCCCGTACATCGGCGTCAACAACAAACATGGCGCGTACCTGGGCACGTCGCACCTGATCGAGCACGGCTACCGGCGCATCGGCTGCCTGGCCGGCTTTCAGCGCCTATCGTCCATGCGCGAGCGGCTGGCCGGCTTCGAACAGGCTTTACGCGACCATAACGTTGCCATCCGCCCCGATTGGGTGGTCACATCGCCGCTCAAGACGGAAGCGGGCCGCGAGGCGGCGCGCCAGATGCTATGCCGCCCGGACCGGCCCGACGCGCTGTTTATCAACAACAACTTCCTGACGCTGGGCACACTGCAAACGCTGAGGAGTCTCGACATGCACTGCCCGCGCGACATCGCCCTGGTTGGCTTTGACGACCATCCCTGGGCTTCTGTCGCCGAACCGCCGCTGACCGTGGTGCGCCAGCCGACCCTGGAGATCGGTGAACAGGCTGCCACGACGTTGCTTTCACTTCTGGACGCCGAGCAGCTCACCGCCCCGGAGGTCATCCTGGACTGTGAGCTGATCATCCGCAAATCGTGCGGCTGCCACGAATAAAACGGCTGTCCCGCCGACGCGGATGCCGATAACCTGTGCCCTTTCCAAATCGCGCCCCGGAACAAAGGAGGTGAGCCGCGCTCCTGCTGACGTGATGGCCGTTCTATTCGGCGCATTGCCACTCTATATGCTGTTCGCTGTTCAAAGTGTTCTTCACCTAGGAGTCTTCAACATGTCGAAACTCAGCCCCCGCCGCATCTTCTGGCTTTTCGCCCTCGTCCTGGTCCTGGTCGCTGCCTCGGCCCTGCCCGCCGTCGCGCAGGACCAGCCCAAAGAAACCTACGGCATGGTCGTGTTCCTCAAAGGCTCGGAGTTCTTCAACTGGGCATACGCCGGTATGCGCGACGCTGCCGCGCGCCTCGGCCCGAACGTGGAAGTTCAGCTGCTCGGCCCGGCGGAGTGGGATGCTTCGTTGGAAGCGCGCGAGATTGAACAGCTCGTGGCGCGTGGTGTGGACGGCATCATCGCCACGGCAGGCGATGCCCAGACCATGAACTCGGCCATTGACCGCGCCATCGCCGCCGGAATCCCGGTTGTGCTCTTCGACTCCGATGCGCCGGAAAGCCAGCGCCTCGCCTTCGTCGGCACGAACAACTACAACGCCGGTTGCGAAGCGGGCAAGGCCGTGGCCGAATGGCGCGGCGACGCCGCCGTCGTCGGCATCTCCACCTTCCCCGGCCCCGACCACCTCGCGCGCCGCGTCCAGGGCTTCGAGGACTGCCTGAAGGCTGCTGCGCCCGGTGCGACGATTGCCCAGATCGTGAATGACGAGGGCAAGGTTGACCGCGCTGAAGCCGCCGTCACGGCGATGCTCCAGGCCAACCCGAACATCAACGTGGTGTTTGGCGCGCACGGCAACCCCGGCCCCGGCGCGGCGGCGGCTGTCCGCACCCTCGGCCTGCAGGGCAAGGTCGACATCCTGGCCTTCGACTTCGGTATGCCGGTCCTGGAGCTGATCCAGAGCGGCGAGATCAAGGCGACCGTCGGCCAGAACCCGTACCTGATGGGCTACATGAGCATGATGCTGGCCTACGGTGCGCGTCACGAAACCGAGATCACGGCGGGCACGGGCTTCGGGCCGTATCCTGGCCTGATCGACACCGGCGTCAGCATCCTCGGCCCGGATGATGTCGGCCAGTTCATGAACCCGCCGAGCTTCCAGTAAGCTCATCGTATAAGGCACGCGGCGGACACGCCGATGGCCGCGCCGGCCTGAGCCTGAGACTCAGCGCCGGCGCGGCCAGCCAGACCTGAGCCTGTGCGCCTTGAACATCTCACCGCACAGGGCGCGCAGGCTCAGCACCCGATTGTAGGGAAAATGATCCGAGAGGCAACCCCTCACCCCCGACCCCTCTCCATGAGGGAGCGGGGCCGGGAATGAGGGATTGCGGATACACGCTGGCCCGAAGATGAAGACAACGCGAATCTAGACTGGACACGGGGTATGACGCAATCAACACAGGCTGGCACGCCATCGCCCGCCGTATTGCCCGGCAACGCCCGGCTGGGCCGCCTGTTCAAGTCCCGCACCACGATGCTGGCGCTGCTGGCGCTCGTGCTGGCCATCGCCCTGAGCATCCTCTCGCCGCAGTTCTTGACGCAGACGAACCTGACCAGCATCGCCACGGTCATGATTTACGACCTGCTGCTCGCCACAGGCATGACGCTGGTGCTGGTCCTGGGCGGCATTGACCTGTCCGTCGGCTCGATCCTGGGCCTGACCGCCGTGGTGACCACCATGCTGCTGCAGGACGGCGTGGCCATCCCGCTGGCCATTCTGGCCGGGCTGTCGCTGGCGGCAGTGTGCGGCGCGATCAATGGCATTGGCGTCGCTTATCTCAAGATCGCGCCCTTCGTCGTGACGCTAGGCATGATGTCCATCGCGCGCGGCATCGCCACGGTGCTCACGTCGGGCTATTTTGTCTCCGGCCTGCCGGAAGCGTATCTGACCATCGGGCAGGGCACATTTCTGCGCGTCCCCTACCCGGTCTATTTCGTGCTGGCCACGCTGCTGATCATGCATTTCCTGCTGCGAAACTGGCGCCCGCTGTACCAGTCCTACTACATCGGCAACAACCCGGCGGCGGCGCGCCTGTCCGGCATTCGCGTAGCGCGCATCACGTTTTTCGGCTTCGTGATCAGCGGCCTGATGGCGGGCATCGCGGCGATTTTCATGACCTCGCGGCTGGCGATGGGCTTTTTCCAGTTCGGTCTGGGGTCGGAGCTGACCGCCATCGCCGCTGCGGTCATCGGCGGGGCGAGCATGACGGGCGGAACGGGCAATATTCTCGGCACGTTTTTCGGCGTGCTGCTGCTGGCGCTGATAAACAACGGCTTTGTGCTGCTCCAGGGATCGCCCAACTGGCAGAACGTGGTCAGCGGGGCGATCCTGGTCACCGCGCTCATCGTGGACGCCTACCGCCGCCGCAAAGAAGAGCGTGAGTAGGCCCAGGGGACGAGACACATGGAACCAGTATTGCGGGTCGAAGGCATCAACAAGAGCTTCGCCGGGAACAAGGTCCTGCACGACGTGTCCTTTGACGTGGTCGCGGGCCGGGTCCATTCCCTGGTGGGCGAAAACGGCGCGGGCAAATCGACGCTGATGAACATCGTCGGCGGCGTGCACCGGGCGGACAGCGGCGCGATTTACCTGAATGGCCGCCCGATCAGCTTCGCCAATCCGTGGCAGGCCAAACAGCACGGCATCAGCATCGTGTACCAGGAATTGAGCCACGCGCCGAACATGAAAGTGGCGCAGAACATCTACATCCGGCGCGAGCACGCCAACCGCTTCGG
>JADZBY010000069.1 GCA_020851855.1 Anaerolineae bacterium | reverse complement strand
TGAAGTGGTTCTGTCGCTTTGGCCTTATTGTTCTCGGAGGCCAATTGCCACCGCTCCAAGGTGTATAAGAAAACTCTTCAGCCCGTTCCACACCGTGGCAACGCTCCTGTACTGTCCGGTGCAGACTTTGTGAACACGCAGGTGTAGCCCTGTAGAAGGGAGTGTACGACACGGAAGACAGGCGCGGCAGGGCGAGCTTTGACTGATACGTCTCTTCGGCTCAGGATGGCCTGTTCCCCGATTCAGCAAAGGAGCGAAAGCGGATACCCGTCATGTTGCTTCGAAAGCGCACCACAGCCTCGCTTGAGCCAAAGCGCCTTGCCGTGTCCACGACACTATAGCCGTGATCGGCAGCCCAGCGCAAGCCCAACCGGGGTATTTGCAGGCAACTTCCCAAATAAGTCGCTTCGTCTTCATGGACCGCGTTACGCACAGGCAGTCGAGTTTCGGGGTGGAAGCCGATCATCGGATGATCCAGCAGGACATGCGCCAATTCGTGCATCAGGTCCGCTTGACGGCGCGTTGGAGCATGAGCAGGATGGTATACGATGAGTAACGGCGTACGTCGAATAATGCCTGCCGACCAGTCCGCTTGTTCCGCAAGGCAGCGAATGGCGTCTTGCGATACACCCGGCAAGATGTGGAGAAGTTCATCCGGCGTTGCGGCGCGACCCTGTAAAGCGTTCAAGAGCGCTTCAGCGGGTAACGGATCAAACGGCCAACGCCCCAGGCGATACCGCCAATCAACCGCTATAGCCTCGCAGCGGCGTTTGAAGGCCGATTCCAACTTCACGGAAACTCACTTGTATCTTCCAGTGTGAGAAGATGGTCGTAGGCAGCGCGAATGACCTCTGCAAATGCGCCCGCAGTCTCTACGCTTATTTCTTGCGCGGCCCGCAACTGCGCCACAATCGGATCATCGCCCATCCTCAAATCGAGTTCAAAATAATCCTGGGGACGCCTGTCCAGCCAATGGCACAGGATGCCGAAGTTGTGGAAGTCTGGCGGCATCTTCGCATTTTCAACTCTGGACAGCGTTGCAATGCTGATCTGCGTTTCTTCGGCTACATCCCGTAAGCTTCGCTCCCCGCGTTTCGCACGCACGTCCGCCGCTAGCTCGTGCAACTTGAATGTGTAACCAGGGGGATGACGCATGGCATAACTCCTATTCTGTTCCACTTGTGTAACGAGCCACGGCCTTATGCGAACCTTGTAGTAGAATAGCATCACTGCGATCAGACACGCAAGATTAACAAGCGAAGGGTCATTGAAATCACATGGAATACACTACTCCTCACTTGTTGGCTGACGAGTCTAGGGCAAACGACACCTTCATCTATCTCCTTTTCGGTTTGGACGCCTGGGCGCGCAACAAGGCGTTGCTTCCAAACAGCTTGCGACGTGCATTGAACGGACTGGCGGCCCAAGCCACCGATTTCCCCAGGACCTTACACGCCTTTGTCGCGTTGTGCCACCGCCCCGTCGGGGATTGGTATCCGTATGGCGTCCCGTCGTCCTTTACGGCATCGCAGCCACTACTCTACGACGGCCATCTCAGCGAAGAGGCGCAAGAGTTCTGCCTGGATTGCTCTGAACAGGTGGAGCTTTCGCCTTCTGCCTTTGGAGATGTGCCGCAGACAGTGCTGGACAACCTTGTCATGGTGCAATTCTTGAAGAAACTTCGAGCACAGGCAGATGCCGCCGCCCAAGAGCAGTATGTGCGGGTGCGGTCGTACCTGATTGAGCATTCGTGGACGACCCACGATCAACTGCGTGCGAATAATCTCCGGGATCTTCAGGAGCTGAGGAAGTTTTACGAAGAAGTACCCGGCTATCCGGTCAGCCATCTGATGGTATGTGATCGTTGCGGCTTGTTGGAGTGGCGCGATGGGCGGTGGCAGGGAGTGAAGCCAGGCTTCTGCAGCGATCACAGCTCACAGTCGCCGCATTTGCACGCCGTCCCAAATACGCACTCTAGCCTGCGGTTGAAGCGCGGCATTCACTTGCGGACATTCCTGCCCGGAAGGCTCGAACTGGCGCTTTTTTGTGCTGCGGATACCGTGCACGACGAACACCCGGCCTATCTCTGCAACGTGGAGCGCTATCCGGGCCTGGATGCCTATGACCTGCGACTGACATTCTCCGATGGGGATATCTGGGCGATTGATGCTAAGGATCATGCCGACCCGGAGCGGCTCGCACAACACATTCATCCAATGCCCAACGAGGGCAATCTGGCGCATAGCATAGCGTTTTACGTGCTGCCCGACGCGCGCAGGTTGGACGTTCATTATCGCGAGGCCGTCGAGGAAATCCGCGAGCGAGTATCCGGACCGAATCTGCGCGTGGTGTATCGGTCCGAATTTGAGGCACGCATCAGGATCAAAGTGGGTGATCTGATGCGTCCATCGCGCCGTAGGCAGACCACGAAAGGCCCCAGGTAGAGGTGAAGCGCCATGTATGAAGCGCCAAGCGCCTTCCGCCGACTCATTGCCGTGCTGGCTGGTTATACAACGTCAAAACAGCAGGCTACCCGGATGGCCCAAGTCGAGCTAACCCTGACGTTAGCACGTTGCCTCGGCCTTGACAGCGAGCCGATTACCATCGGTTGGGTCTTGTTGAGCCGGATGCCTCTCCAACATCCCGTGCTCGAAAGGCTGACAGATGAGCAGCGGCGAATGCGCGCCAACGCTGCCATCATCGTACCGTTCAGCTCACGGTTTGCCTGGGAGCACGCCTTAGCCCAGTACGCCACCGAAGCGCCGCGAGAACAACGTCTCTACGCCATCCAGAAGCTGCGCCTGGACGAGCAAATGATCGCCACATGCCGCCAGCAACCCTGCCCGGACCCGATGCGCGAGCAGCGCTACGAGGACATCCTGAAAGGGCGGCTGCCTTTTGCAAAACGTGACGTGCGCTCGGTCAAAGCGAATGAAACCTATCGAGTGCGCGTCAGCCAAAGGCAAAGCGACGGTGGAGCCGTTCGCCCTGGTTTTTTCGAGGGAAACCGGCGCAGCGGCACGGTGAGGATCACCGAGGACCTGCAGCGGCCCGCCAACGAGGGGATACCCTGGTTCGCTGGACCGCGCCCGCGGACCGTCATTCGGGTCATGCTTGAGGACTTGAAGCCGACGGCAGACTTCCTGGACGAGCGCGAGCAATGCCTGGGCGGACAGGCGCATTGGGCGCGCGACCTGAGCGCCATCCGTTTCCGACGCACCCTTCCGGCAGATGATTCTGGACGCTACGCTCTTGACCCGGATGAGAATCCGGTGCTCGAACTGAAGGGCGCGGTTCATCTGCCGGCCATGGTTTCTGCCGGGAAGACGACCCTGGCAAAGCTGATCATCGCCCATAGCATCAAGCTTGATTGGGATGTGCGTATCACATTCGTGGTCGGTGATAGCCACACGGCGATAGAAACAGCCCATCAGGTTAACCGCTGGTTCTACGATGATCCGGCAGGCGACGACGTAGTCGCCGTGCCCATCCTGGGCGTTACTCAGCGCGAGGTGCACCTGAGGCGGTTGCTCGAATCGCGCGAGTACGCGAACCTGTTGCGAGCCGGCAAACCGCATTGGGGCGAGCGCTGGCTAATGCCTGTCTGCCCATTGGCGGCGAGCATCACATGGGAAGGCGATGCTAACGTCACAATCCAGGCGGGACGTGAGCCGTGTGAATACCTTATGAGCCTGCCGAAAAGCGAGGACAGGAAGTTGAAGGGCAAGCCGCACCTTTGTCCTCTCTTCCATCATTGTCCGTCCAAACAGGTCTTCCGCGATATGCCCCGTGCCAAGCTATGGGTCATTACGCCAGGCGCACTCTCGCAAGCCTCATTGCCGCTCCACCTCGACCGGCGCATCGTCCGCATGGGCGATCTCGTGTACGAGCAGTCCGATCTGGTCATCTTCGATGAGGTGGAGACAATTGTGGACTGGTTTGACCGCACGTTTGCCCAGTCTGTCGAGCTGACCGGAAGCGGAACCGGACTGCTCGACAAGCTCGACATACAGCTCTCACGGCACTGGAGCGAGAATCGGGTTCAGTGGCCCGATGCGGATCGCTGGATTACATCGCAGCGCGAGTCGGTGCATGCCTCAAGTAGCATCCTGACGGCCATCGCGAATCTCACGTTGAAGCGCACGGTCAGCAAGTGGGTTGGCAACCACCATTTCACGCCGAACCAACTTGCCTACCGTCTGGCGCGGCGATTGGCCGGACTGAAAGAATGGGACGGCCCCAAAGTGCTGGACGACGAGCGCCGAGAGAATGCAGAGCGAGCGCAAGCAGCTTTCGCACCCTTTGATGTGCTGTTGAACAAGGTTTCTGACCCGTTGCGGTGGCAAGCCCCCCCTGATGCAACGCCTGTTGAGCAGGCGGCGAGTGGTCTGGCCCATCTGATGCAGATTCTTGGCAGCTTCACCGCGAATGGGGCACATGAGGAGTTCCTGGCCCTGGTGCGCCAATGGCTCATGAGCCACTATCCCCACCTGGAAAAGCGGCTGACGGAGCTTGGGGAACGGTTGCGCGGAAGCGGTGAACAATACGACGCGGAGTACGTGGAGGAGCAATTGGATCTTTCGGTGGACGATCTGATGCACCGGCTGCACTTTCTGTTGATCGTCGCGTTGCTGGATCGCCACATGCATATCGTGATCGAAGAATGGCACAACAAGCCGGAAACCCTCGAAGGTGAACAGCCCTTCAGCCGTATCCCGCGCAGCGTGCGGGACATCCTACCACTGCCGCTGACAGGGCAGCAGTATGGATTTGTCGTCCAGCAGGGCAAGGCGCGTCCGGGCAATGAAGGGCGTCACATACTGTCGTTGTTCGCTTACACGAACATTGGTCGCAGCTACCTGCTCAACTTCGACCACCTGCGGCAGGACCTGGAAGGCACACCCGGACCGCACATCCTCGCGCTGTCCGGCACATCCTACCTGCCCGCCTCGACGCCGTTTCACGTCACTTTGCCGCCGAACGGTGTCCTGTTGACTCCGCAGCGCACCGAGGACGCCGTTCGTGACAGCCGCTTTGTGTGGCGCTGGTTTCCAGACAGGCAGGGCAGGCCCATATACATTTCAGGGCAACAGAACAAAGAACAGCAATTCCGGCGATTGATGCTTGCCATGACCGGCGACGGCGGGATGCCGGGTGGGTTCTTCGCCAAAACGCTCGCGTGGCTCGAAGCACAGGCAGCGGAAAATCCGGAGCAATGGGGCGACCGGGCGCGGCTTCTGCTGCTCACGAACTCGTACCCGCAGGCGCGCATTGCCGCCCAGGCGCTGCGCGAGCGATGGCCGACGATGGCTTCGAAAATCTTCGATCTGCGGCGCGGCAGGCCCGATGAAAATGAGGATTACGAGATTCAAACGGACGATGCCGAGCACCCCGGCCACCTGAGGCGCATGGACATCGAACGTTTTGCAGAGATGGACGGCCAGATTCTGGTAGCGCCGATGCTGTCCATTGGGCGTGGCTTCAATATCCTGAACCGGGATGGGCGGGCCGCGTTCGGAGCGCTCTTCTTCCTGACGCGGTTCATGAATCCGCCCCACGATATGGCCGCCGCTGCCCAGGAGCTGAATCGGTACAGCCTGGCGTGGGCCGAGGACCGCGCCTTTGTGGCGTGGCAGGACGATACGCTGTACCGGCGGGCGCTGAACGCGCGGGATCGCGCCATGGAATTACGCCGCGCCATCGAGCGCAGAATAGGGTACCGAAAACTCAACGATAACGCCGACCTGAAGATGTACCCGCGACATGATCTCGCGGCGACCACCGCCGGGCGGATTGTCCAGGCAGTCGGGCGGTTAGTACGCGGCGGCGTGCCATTCCGCGCCTACTTTGTTGACGCGGCGTGGTCGCCACAGGCTGCCGAATCCGGGGACGCGAGCTACAAAGAACCGGCGAAAACAAGCCTGCTTACAGGGGTCATCGATATCTTGAGCGATTACATCTTCAGGGACGACGTTGCCAGACAGCTTTACGGTGGTCTGTGCGAAGCCCTGATCACGACCGAAGGCCGGGATAGCAACTAACCGTCCATTGCACGCACCACCGAGGGAAAGGACACATTACCATCATGAGCCGTGTGCGCACTTCACCCGACTTCATCTTGCCAACGCGCATGTCTCTGCGTGTTCCGCCGGACACGCCGTTGCATTTTTCTACACTGGATTTCCCGGACCAAGCACAAGTAGATAGAGCCGTTCAACGCATCAAGTCCATTTACGAGCGGCAGCGCGGCGACGCCTGGCCCAGGTATCTCTACCCACCTTATCGGCAGCTTAGCGACGCTATCCTGGCCCTCGCGCCGGGCATCATCCAGCCGTTTGAAGGAGATGGCGCTGGTGTGCGTCGCCTGATCACTTTCACGCCGACCGGCACAGACGCCCCGGATGAGTTTCCTTCGATCACACAGCTAAGGAATTTGATTCGGCATTGGCTGGAACGTTGGGCCAGACAGGAAACAATTCGGACGATTATTGAAGGTGAAGGCAAGGCGGCGTGGCATGACCTGCTTGAGGCGCTTGAGAGCGAGCCGGAAACAGTATGGCAGCACGACATTCTTCCCGCCAGCCTCGGCATGAGTGACAGAAACGGCCTGGCGTTTGTGGCGCTTCCCGCGCTGTTGTCGGCGCTGCTTCACGAACAATCGATGACCATCCGCTCGGGACAGGCGGAATACAACATCATATGGCGTCGGGCGCACAGCGGCGGCGCGCGCGGCCTGCACCTGGTCAGCCAGCCGATCTCGCGCGATGGCCACTATTTTGCCTACCGGCTGGATTTCTCGCTCCAGACTCAGGCGGGGCGAGAGGCGCCCTGGATTTTCGCCTACCTGGGCATTCAACGTTACATCACGCAGCCGTATAGGAGAGGGGATCGTAAGCGCAATATCTCGGTGCTGGTTGGCTACAACAAAGAGCGTTTCAGCGGCGGTCGTGTCCACAACACGACGCTGATCCGCCTGGGCGTTGAAAAGCGTCGGCTTGACGAAGATGCGCATTGGGCCGCGGGAGTCGGCGCCTTGCTGAATGACGTGTCCATTCGCGAGCTGCTCTCACCGCAAACGATCCTCGATCATCCGCTGCGCTATGGCGGTTACGGACAACTGGTAGATGGCGACGAGTATTACGTTATCCACGCGGAAGGGCGCAAATCGGGAGAGGACGAGGGCAAGAACCATCCTATCAAGACGGGCGTCCGGCTGGAAGAACGCAGCGCCATCATGGAAGGTGTGCTCGGCCTGCTCGATGGCTGGTTGGAAGTCTCGCCGCCGTTCCAGAAGGATATCCAGAACCCGTACAACACGCTGGCGTTGCGCCGTTACGATCACATGGTGAAAGCGCGCAAGGATAACACGCGAGAGCGCGGCAGCTGGCGAGAGGCGTTGTGTACATCGCTGCAAAATGGCGCACATGTGCAGGCGCACCTCGTCGTGCTGTACCGTTCGGGCGACTTCCAAAGGTGGGTCAAGCCAAAGCTTGACGAGGCGCTGATGGGCGTCGACAGCGCGCCTGATCCATTGGTCACTGTCGAGTACCTGCCGCTTCCGCCGCTGCTTTATGAGCCGCTCGACGCAGGCGCACCCGATACACAGATGGACTTCCCCTCGGATGCCCAGAAGCGGGATCAGGATCGAGAAGCGCACAACAAGCGCCTACAACTGAGTTATCAACAGAAACGCGACGAGTGGCGGAAATTCCTGCACGACATCCCCTGGAAGCCGAACGCACGCAAGCTGCTGCTCATCGATTCGACGGGCGAACACGGCGTGCGTTACGACCAGCAGATCAAGGGCGCGGTGCGAGATGCTTGCCACCGGGAGCATATCCTGTCGCAATTCCTGGTGAGCAGGTTCAAACTCGACAAGAAAAGGGAAGGTGAACTCGACGGCGAATCGGCGGGCCGAATCCAGAATGCAGTCCTCGATCTGCTGGTGCGGCAGCAGGCTATCCTGTACGCGCCGCCGCGCGAGATTTACGAGCGCGCTGCGAGAATCGCGCCAGAAGTGGCTGCACAATTGGACGTGATCGCCTTTTGCCGTTGGAGACGCACGGGTTGGCGGAGCGTTCATTATGCCCTGGCGGTGCGGCTGCGCGCGGATGGCCAGGTGGATGTGATGTTGCCGAGCGACAATACGCGCTGGCTGCCCTATGATGCTGCCGCGCGCCGGCTCGGCGTGCTGTTCTCCAACCAGCGGGCGCAAGTAAGGCGGGATGGCCCATCCCTGGTGCGAATGACACCGGAAGCGATGGTCAATTTCGCCGAGGCAGTGCTTACTCGGCATCTGGAACGCCCGACCATCGCCGTGATTGAGGCAGTAGGATGGCGCAATGGCGGGAAAGAAGGGCAGTGCTGGACACAGCTCACAAATCCGAACCTGGCAAAGTACCGGGACGTGTTGCGATTCGGCGTCAACCGCGAGTACGAGCGGGGCGCGCCTGCGGTCCGGCACTTGCTCGGCGTGGTGCGCCTGAGAATGGGCATCGAGACGCCGCAGTACATCACCGCCGAAACGTGGACACCCGATGAACCGCCGCGCCATGTCCGGCATTTGACGGGCTACATCGATCCTGCCGTCTCAGAGCCATTCCACTACATCTCTCTTGCTCGCCTGCCCCGCTCCCAGAAGCGGCAGGACGATAAAGTGGTCATCGGTGTGTTCAAAGGGGATATCCTGGAGAACACGCGACTACACATGGCGCTCAAGCACGCACAGATCATCGAGATGGTCCCATTTTTCGTACATCCCGATTTTCAGAGCAACCAGGGAGTGCGCCAGCTCTGCCGCTGCGTGCACTTCCTGCGCATCTCGCCGGCCTTTGTCATGGGCGACATCGTGCTGCCGTACCCGATGCACCTGGGCGAGCGGCTGATTGCCGATCAATTGCCGATCATCGGCGTGCATAACTGAGCGCGCCGTCTTTGGAAGGGAGCAAGGATGTTAAAACTCACCGGTTTTGTGCTGCCCGACGTGGGAATCCTGACCCTCACGGCCCTTGCCGGGAAGACGAACCCGGCAGACGTGACGCTGGACGACCTCGACCGGGCGGCGGATGAATTGGAAGACTTCTATTCCAGGGGCGTTGGCCGAAGCCTCGCGGCGGGCATGGTCTTCCCAAACTCAGGCTTTGTCCAGCCTGAATTTGACAAGCCGCAGTTTCAGCACAAACGAAAGGCATGGGCCAATCTGGTGCTGCGTGGGCATCGTGGGCTGGACCTGGAACCGGCGCTGACCGCGCTCGGCAAAAAAGAGTACCGCGCGATGGCGCTGCGCGGCGTGGAAGGCTCACCACACTGCGTATTCACCGGCGAACCGGCCTACCTGCGCGTCAGCCGCGACATGCTGCCCATGCTGAACGGGCGCGGCGTACTGAACTTCGGCCCGATGGGCGAGGCCGGATTGCCAGTGAGCGACGTGATTCTGCTCGCTATCCACGCCATGCCGCTCGGCTGTGTCATCACGCAGGGCGCGCTGTTGGCTGTGGAGAGCGACGACGAGGCCCTGATGGCTGCCTTCGTTCGAGCCAACTTGAGGGAGAACCAGCTATTCATCAACCTGGCCGGCCAGAACGGCTATGAGAAGTTCCCAAACCACAGCTTCTACAAATCGCGCCTGATCACCGTGCTGGTCGATGCCCTCAACCAGCAGGACAGTTATCAGGGCGACGACTATCGCACGCCGTCGCTAAACGCTTAC
Organism: Anaerolineae bacterium; assembly: GCA_020851855.1. Classification (GTDB taxonomy): domain Bacteria; phylum Chloroflexota; class Anaerolineae; order Aggregatilineales; family UBA2796; genus JADZBY01. The sequence continues at coordinate 1,504 of JADZBY010000069.1, read as the reverse complement.
CACTTCTCGAATTACGGCACGAATGCCCGCGTCAGCATCTATTCGCTGCCGTCGTCCACGGTGCAGTTCGTCTGGGAAGCGAGCAAGGACGAGCACCGCGCCGTGTGGATGCGCATCGTGGCCGGCAGCCGTACCGAGGACAAGCCGGAAAGTGAGGAGCTTCAGCAAAAAGCGCCAAAACTCACCCAACGCAACCTGATTTATGAAGACCTGTTTGAGCTGCCGGGCAATGCACGGGCCTTCCTGCGGACGTATTTCCTGCGCCGCCCGCTGCAGAAGTTCAAGCGCGGCGACCCGCGCAACGGCTACAACCTGTTTACCGAGTCCGACCTCGTCTCGTGGAAACTGACGGCCCTGTTTTTGAAAAGGATCATGAACATGGAACGAACCCGCATCGAGCACATCCGCGACCTGGGCGACCGGCTGGCCGACTACATCCAGCGTTATGACCGCAAGCTGCTGAACATCCTTTACAAGGGCGGCAGCTACCGCAATTTCCGGGATGTCATGCTGCGCGCCGTCAAGAACTACGCGCGTTATGCGCCTGCCGGAAGTGAGCCGCTCATTTCGCTTGAGGCGTATGTCCAGATTTTCGAGGAAGGCGTGGAGTTCGAGAAGCCGGATTGGACGCTCGCCCGCGATTTGCTGCTCATCCGCATTTTTGAACAACTGCACCGGAGCGGCTATCTCTCTCAGGTCGCGCCGGAATTGCAAACCGAAGACGAATCGGAAGAGGCCACCCCGGCCTGATTGGCTCGCCATTCACACCAAGACACAGGAGATAGAACATCATGGCGTATTTGACTGCCCTCTTGCTCATCGACGTTCCCGCTGGCGCGCTCAACAACTCGGACGAGAGTCTGGATCGTTACGAAAATTCCACGAGTGTGAAATACATTCGCAAGTACGGCGGCGGCACGTACCCGTATGTCACGGCCCAGGCGTACCGGCGCTGGCTGCGGCGTGCCCTGGAAGAAGACCCACGCGGATGGGAAATGTCGCCAGTGTACCGTGAAGAAAAGGTGGCCTATGTGGACGCCAACCCGATCAAGTATTGGGATGACGACTTGCTCGGCTACATGCGTGCGCCTGGAAAGGCGAAGAAGGGCAAAACCGCCGAAACGGACCCCGCCCTGGAAGCCATGACCGACATCGGCCCGGACGTGAGCGCCTTGACGCGCATCTCGCCGCTGCGGGTGAGCACGCTCGTGTCGGTATCGCCCGTGCACCTGACCGAGGATTTCGGCGTGATGGCGCGACAGGACGGCGAGCCTGTGCCCCATGCACACAACTTCTACCGTGCGACGCTGCAAGGCTTGCTCTCGCTGGACATGGGCCGGGCGGGCGTGTTCACGTACAGCCAGCGCACCGGATATCAGAACCTCGACAGCATCCGCCGCCAGCAAGCCGAGGAGCGCGGCCTGACGCACATCCCGGAAGAGAAAGCCTACCGCCTGCCCGACGCGGAACGCTTGCAGCGCGTCCGGCGGCTCATTGAAGCCAT